>JADGNT010000117.1 GCA_017883345.1 Candidatus Solibacter sp.
TCACGCCGCAATGTCCGATGGGAGCCGGACGTGCGGACGATACGCCAGCCGATCCGCTGTAGCGCCGCAAGCACGCGCCGAGCCTTGGTCGCGGGCCATGCGCTCATGCAGCTATGGAGAACCGCAACGTGTCGGCTCCGGGCGGCATTTCCCCGTGCTCGATTTCTTCGGCGATCACGCGGAGCGCAAGGGCCTTGGCCTTTAGAGTGGCCTCTTCGGGCGTTGCGCCATACACCGTCACGCCTGGCAGTTCGGAAATGTCGGCAATCCAGCGGCCGTCCGTTTCGCGGAGCAACCGGATCGTGAGTTGCATAAGCCCCATCCTACCATTTGCCACGCGGGATCGGATTACGGCAGCTTGGCCCCGACGATGGAGTCCCAAACGTGGGCCGCGCGCTGGTCATCGGCGGGCAGCGCGTGCGAGGAGACGCGCGCTGTTACGTTCGTGTCCGGTGCGATCGACACTGCTGCTTCCGCAAGAGAGCTTGCGGCGTCAATATTGAGGTCCATCACATCGTTCCGCCAGAGAAGGACGGGTCAAATGAGACGGACAACGCAATTCCTCTCTGCGTCGATTGCCACTCTTACGTCGGCCACTACAATGATCAAGCACCGCGTCAGCGGCAGCCGCCCACTTGGCCGCATACGCCCTACTCGTAGACTTGAACCCACGCGCGCCGCAAGTCTCGTTCCCGCAAACCAGTGCACCAACTAGGCTCGCGTGGAGTGAGTGTCGTGAACTTCGATCGGGACGCGGCCCGGATTTATGCCAAGCTGCGCCTCGACCGGACCATCCGCCCGCCCGGCGCAATCCAACTCTCTTGCGCAGCCGCGGCGGCGACGAATTTATTCGTCACCAATGACGCGCGCCTGAGCCAGAAAACGGTGAGCGGGATAGACTTTATCGTGCCGCTGGAGAAGGTCTTTCTCTAGTTGCTCGACCGTCTGAATAGGTTCTCCTGAGCCTCAAGTCGTAGAGCCGGCGGACCCAGAGGGTACCCCGCCGGCCATGCCCGCTTTCTAGCGGGTATATCCAGGCCGGAAGGCACCTCGGCACGAATGCCGAGGTGGCCGCCTGGAAAAGCGGCTCCACGGAGCCGCTGACGTGGCGAACTTTATCATTCGGTCGATTTACTAGTTGAGTAGCCTGCCTTGCCTTAGGTAGGCGGGGGTGTCGATGTCGTCGAGGTCGAGGTCGAGTGAGGGCTCGGGCTCGACGAACGGGGTACCCTTTGGGTCGGGCGCCGATTCCGGCGCGCGTGGGGCGGCGACATACAAGAGGTCCGCCAGGGGCTCGGGGTCCGGCGGGCGCTGCTGCACTTTCACAACGGGGATCACGCTGCCGAGGCGTTCGGGGATGGGCGAGTTTTCGGGCTGAAAGCCGGTCGCGATGACGGTGATCTTGACGGCGTCGCCGAGCGACTCGTTGAAGATCACGCCGAAGTTGATCTGCACGTCGTCGCACCCGGCGGCTTCGCGAATGATGGTGCAGGCTTCGTTGACTTCGTGCAGGCCGAGGCTGCTGGAACCGGTGATGTTGATGAGAATGCCCCGCGAGCCGGCGATGCGGCTGTCTTCCAACAGGGCGCAACTGATGGCCTGGCGGGCGGCTTCGACGGCGGCATTCTCGCCGCGGCCGGTGGCCGTGCCCATCATGGCGTAGCCCATGCCGATCATGGTGGCCTTGATGTCGGAGAAATCGCGATTGATCAGGCCGGGCGTGATGATGATGTCGCTGATGCCCTGTACGGCCTGGCGAAGCAGATCGTCGGCCACCTTGAAGGACTCGAAGAAGCTGGTGCCTTTGGGGACCAGTTTCAGCAGGCGGTCATTGGGGATGGCGATGACCGTATCGACCGTGCCCGCGAGGCGGGCGAGACCCTCTTCGGCCATGCGCATGCGGCGCGAGCCCTCGAAGCCGAAGGGCTTGGTGACCACGGCGACGGTGAGCGCGTCGAGCTCCTTGGCGAGGGAGGCGATGACCGGCGCGGCGCCGGTGCCGGTGCCGCCGCCCAGACCCGCGGTGACGAAGACCATGTCCGCGCCCTGCAGGAGTTCGACGATGCGATCGGTGTTTTCGAGCGCGGCCTGCCGGCCGGTCTCGGGGTTGGATCCGGCGCCCAGACCCTTGGTGATTTTGGCGCCTAGTTGCAGCTTGTTTGGCACTTGGCAAGCGGAGAGCGCCTGGGCGTCGGTGTTCATGGCGTAGAACTCGACGCCTTCCAATCCTTCCGCCACCATGCGGGCCACGGCATTGCAGCCGCCGCCGCCGACGCCGATCACTTTGATGCGGGTGCCGGTGCCCGCTTCTTCTTCCATTTCGTACTTCAGATCGTCCATATCCATGTCGCCATCGATAATGCCCATGGTGACCTCCTTACTTCAACATTTTTCCGATCCAGGTTGCATTTTCCCTTTGCAGCCCGGCGTGTTGCTTCAACTTTGCGGAATACATCGCGAGACCCGCGGCGGTACACCACGCGGGGTCGTTCAATTCGAGCGGCCAATCCTGAATGCCTTCGGTGAGACCGAAGCGTGTCTGGCATTGGAGGATTTCCTCGGCGGCATCGCACAAGCCGGGCAGTTTGGCGCCGGCGCCGGTGAGGAAGACGCCGCCGATGAGCGCGCGTTCCATGCCGACGCGGGCGAATTCGCCGCGCACGAAGCGGAACAGCTCTTGCGCGCGAGCCGACAGAATGCGATTGACGATGTGGCGCGCCGTTTCGCGCGGCTGGCGATCTTCGGGGGTGGGGAGTTCCACCAGGATGTTCTCGGGGGAGTCCTTGGCCAGCGCGCAGCCGAATTCCATTTTGACCTGTTCGGCGTCCTCGAAGCTGAGGCACAGACCCTGGGCGAGATCGCGGGTGAAGTGATCGCCGCAGATACGGCCGGTGGAGGCCAGGTGCATGGCGTCACCGTAGTAGACCACGAGTTCGGTGGATTGCGCACCGATATCGACCACGGCGATGCCCTCGCGGCGGTTCTCGGGCAGGACGGCGGCGTAGCAGGCGGCAAGCCCCTCGTAGACCGACTCCTCCACCGCGAGGTGGGCCGCGTTGACGGCGCCGATGATGGCGTTGTGCTCCTGAATGGAGGCGGTGACCAGGTGGACGTTGATTTCGAGGCACGCGGCGAGCATCTTGCGCGGGTCGCGGTGCCCGGGATGGCCGTCGACCACGAAATCCTGCGGGAAGAGTTGCAGCACCATGCGGTCTTCCATCAACTGCACGCGCGAGGCGCGCTCGATGACGCGCCGGACGTCGGTCTGCTGGATCTCCTGGACGTAGCCGAGTTCGAGGACGCCGCGGCCGTTGGCGCCGCGCACGGTGGGGCCGCCCATACCCACGACTACCGATTGGAGCGCGCTCGCGGCGTAGCTATCGGCATCGCGCAGCGCGGCGGTCACGGATTCGGTGACGGCCTGCTGGTCGGCGATCCGCCCTTTGGCCCATCCTTGCGACTCCACGGCGCTCGCCCCGACCAAGCGAATGCGGCTGTTTTCCAGGACACAGATCACCAGCCGCGTCTGGCGGCTACCGGCGTCCAGTCCTGCTGCGTAAATCGGTTTGACTGCCATGGGCCCTCTTATTCCTTCACCGTGAATCGGCCATCCATCCGCAGGTCGAATACTTTCGCATGGGGCGAGCCTTGGCGGATTTCCGGATAGTGATTGAGAAAACTCTGGAAGCGCTGCGCGTAGTTGCCATCCCCCAAGAGCAGGGTCACGACGCGGCGGTCCACCTGGGCAACGATGCGAATGTTCTCGGGATCGGAGGCATCCACCTCCGAAACTTCCTTGGCCAGGTACCCCATCTCTTCCTGCACCTGAAGGAAGGCGCGCACGTGGCCGCGGCGCGCCGCTTCGGTTTCCTCTTCGCGCACTCCGGAGAGCACGGGGAAGGAAAACTGCGACTGGACGGGTGGTTCGAGGAGAACGCCCTGGGCATCGATCAGCAGCGGGCCGGAGCGCAAGGAGACGAAGGCCACCGGCTTGCGCTCGCGGATGCGGATCACCAGTCGGTCCGGCCAGACGCGGGAGACGGAGGCGTCTTCCACCCAATCGATGGCGAGCAGGCGGCGGCGCCGCTCGGCCAGCGGCACGGAAAAAATGCTGCGGTCGAAATCCCCCGCGAAGATGCGCTGCACTTTGGAGCGCGAGGCGTAGGTCAGGCCCAGAATGGTGAGTGCGTCCTTGCGGTCGTGCGAGAGGGTGAATTGCGGGTCGCTCGTGACGTACAGGCTGACCTTGTAGCCGGCCACGGCGGTAGAGACGCCGGCGGCGCCCAAGGCGAGGATGGCGAAGGTCAGGCGCCAGTCGATCCGGCGTTTCTTGGGTTCGCGCGCCATCAGTTCGGCCCTCCCGCCCGCAGGCGTTCCAGAACTTTTTCGCCGGCCTGCCAGACGTTGCCGGCGCCCAGCGTGAGCACCAGATCGCCGTCGGCGGCGGCGCCGAGCAGCGCGTCCACGCCGTGATCGATCGTGCCCACATACTCCGCGCCGCGGTGCCCGAACTGGCGGATGCGATCGGCCAGCGCCTCGGCCGTGACGCCCTCGATGGGCTGCTCGCTTGCCGCGTAGATATCCATCACGAAGACGCTGTCCGCCTGCGGGAAGGAGCGCGCGAACTCGTCCATCAGGTAAAACGTGCGTGAATAGCGATGCGGCTGGAACAACACGTGAATGCGCCGGAACCCGCACAGGCGGGCGCCGTCGAGCGTGGCGCGGATCTCGGTGGGGTGGTGTCCGTAATCGTCCACCACGGTGATGCCGCGTTCCTTGCCGCGCAGTTGGAAGCGGCGATCGACGCCGCTGAAGGTAGCCAGCCCTTCGCGGATGGCGTCGGGCTTGACTTCGAGTTCCATGGCGACGGCGATGGCGGCCATGGCATTGAGCACGTTGTGGCGGCCGGGGATGCGCAACGTGAAACGGCCGAGATCGGTGGCGCGATAGCGGATACTGAACTCGCTGACAAACGGGCCGCAGACGATATCGCCGGCCTCGACATCGGCCTGAGCGGTGGTGCCGTAGGCGATGGTGCGGCGGCGGATCTCGGGGAGCAGGCCCTGCACGTTGGGGTCGTCGAGGCAGACGATCGCGGCGCCGTAGAACGGCACCTTATTCACGAACTCGATGAAGGCTGCGCGGATGGCGTCGAGCGTGGGGTAGTGATCCAGGTGCTCGCGATCCACGTTGGTGACGACGGCGATGATGGGCGCGAGTTTGAGAAAGGAGCCGTCGCTCTCATCGGCCTCGACCACCAGGAAATCGCTGCGCCCCACGCGGGCGCCAGAGCCGCCCATGGTGCCGACGCGTCCGCCCACCACGACGGTCGGGTCGAGACCGGCGAAATTGAGGATGGTGGCGGTCAGGGAAGTGGTCGTGGTCTTGCCGTGGCTGCCGGCCACCGCGATGCCGTACTTGAGGCGCATCAGCTCGGCGAGCAACTCGCCGCGCGGAATCACGGGGATCTGAAGGCGGCGGGCCTCCTGCACTTCAGGGTTCTGTTCCTCGACCGCGGAACTGACCACCAGGGCACGCGCGCCCGCGACATGGGACGCGGCGTGGCCTTCGAAGACACGCGCACCCATGGCAGCCAGGCGCTCGGTGATGGGCGACAGTTTCAGGTCGCTGCCCGAGATCTGGTAACCCAAATTGAGCAGCACTTCCGCGATGCCGCTCATGCCGATGCCCCCAATTCCGGTGAAATGAAGGTGCTGGGGTCTAAAGAACATTTCCTTATCGTATTGTTTCGGCTTATCGAGCAACTGTCAATTGAAATTGTGGCGGTCAAACCCGTGCGACCTCCTCTAAAACGTCCGCGGCGCGCCGGGCGGCGCCGGGTTTGGCGAACTGCCGGGCGGCTTCGCCCATGGGACCCAGTTCCGCGATAATTCGGCTGACAGTTTCGAACAGCTTTTCCCCGGTCATCTCGGCATCGCGCACCAGGCGCGATGCGCCGCCGCGCTCCATGGCCTGGGCATTACGGGTCTGGTGATTGTCGGCGGCGTAGGGGAACGGGACGAGAATCGAAGGCCTGCCGGCGGCGGCGAGTTCGCTGACGGCTCCGGCGCCGGAGCGGCAGATCACCAGATCGGCGGCGGCGAAGGCGGCTGGCATGTCGGCGAGGAAGGCCACGATTTCGCCCTCGATGCCCGACAAAGCGAAGGCATCGCGGATTTCGCCGAAGCCGGCGGCGCCGGTCTGGTGGGTGATGCGGATCGGGAAGCCGGCCTTGACGAACAACGGCCAACTCCGCAGCGCGGCGTGGTTCAGCGTGCGCGATCCCTGGCTGCCGCCGGTGATCAGCAACTGAAGCAGGGGCCCGCGCACCTTGGGCTGGATGCGGAAGAACTCTTCGCGCACCGGAAGTCCCGTGACTTCGGTGCGGCCGCGGGGGAAGAAGGCGGCGGTCTCGGGGAAGGAGACCAGGGCGCGCGCGACAAGCCTGGAGATGGAGCGGTTGGTGAATCCCGGTACGGCGTTCGGCTCCATCACGACGACTGGAACGCGGCGCAGGATGGCGGCCAGGACGGGCGGTCCGGCGGCGTAGCCGCCCATGCTGAAGACGGCGGCGGCGCCGCGGACACATCGATCGCTACTCACCGTGGCGATGGGTAGACGGCCGAGCGTGACGATGGTCTGGCGCACGCCGACGCGGTTGAGTCCGCCAATTTGGATTTTTTGCAGCTCGAACCCCGCAGCGGGGACCAGTTTGGCTTCCATGCCGAACTCGGTACCGACAAAACAGACGTTGTGGCCGCGGGTGCGCAGTTCGCGAGCTACGGCGAGCCCGGGGATGACGTGCCCGCCAGTGCCGCCGCCGGCCATCAGAAAACTGCGCTCCTTCATTTAGGGTCTCGAACCATACGGGGAAGCCCATTCAACGCAGAGAAGACATGCCCCCAGGAATGGGGGCGGCCCAGAGGGCACCCCAGCCTGAAAGGCTACGCTACGGGTCATCCCGCGTGCTCGCTGACGTTCATCAGCATTCCGAGGCTCGCCAGGGTGCTGACCAGGCTGCTGCCGCCGTAGCTGATCATGGGGAGCGGGATGCCTTTGGTGGGCATCATCCCCAACACCACGCTCATGTGCATGAAGCCCTGGACTACCACGACCACGGTCAGGCCCAGGGCGAGATAGCGTCCGAAATCGTCGTTGATGCGCAGGGTGGCGCGGATGCCGCGCCAGAAAATCACGGCGAAACCGAGCAGCAGTCCGACGGAGCCGATCATGCCCAACTCTTCGCCGGCCACCGCGTAAATGAAATCCTTGTGGGCTTCGGGGAGGTAGAGGAGTTTCTGGCGGCCGCCCATGAAGCCGAGGCCGAAGGGGCCGCCGGCGCCGACGGCGATCTTGGATTGCTCGAGCTGGTAGTTGGTGTCCCGGGTGACCAACGATTCCTGGAGCCGGGCTTTGATGGTGCCCTTCTTATCGAATTTCTCAATGATCTTGAACTGCGGGTCGAAGAACATCACAACGCGGGCCAGACGGTAGGTTTTGGAGAAGACGAAGAATACCAGGCCTATCATGGCCAGCGCGCCGACGATGGCGCAGTAGCGTTTCTCCAATCCGGCGACGAAGAAGACCAGCCCCGCGGCGGCGCCCAGCACGATGGCGGTACCGAGATCGGCCACCACCACCGCCAGGATGACGAGGCCGACGGCCATGGCGGCGGGCACCAGAGTGTAGCGCGGGTTGTTGATGGCGCGCCCGCGCCAGGTGACGAAGAACGCCAGGAAGATTACCAGCGCCGGCTTGGCGAGCTCCGACGGCTGCACGCCCACCGGTCCGCCGAGGCGGAGCCAGCGATGATTGCCGGGGTCGGCGAAGTAGACGGCGACCAGCAGGAAGAGGGCCACGCTGATCGCGCTCAGGGCAACGGCGGGGTTCTGCAGCTTGCGGTAGTGGGTGCTCTTGAGGGCCATCATGAGGATCAGGGCGATTACGGCCCACGCGGCCTGCCGTTGCACGAAGTGCCATGCGGAGTGGTTGGGGCCCATCTGGGCCATGATCGCCGATGCGCTGTAGACAATCAGCACGCCGGAAAACACCATGGTCAGCACGGTGAAGAAAAGGATCCAATCGGTTTTGAGTCTCTGGGCCATGTCAATCTTTCGCTTGCAGTTGGTTCACAATCTGTTTGAAGAACTGGCCACGGTGTTCGTAGCTCCGGAACTGGTCGAAGCTGGCGCAGGCGGGCGCCAGCAACACGGTGTCGCCGGGCACGGCGTGCGCGTAGGCATGGGCGACGGCCGCTTCGATGGTCTTGGCGGGGACCAGCGGGACGGCGCCCTGAAGCTGGTCGGCGATCTTGGGCGCGGCGGCTCCAATCAGCAGGGCGGCGTGCGCCTTGGCGGCCAGCGGGGCACGTAACCCGGTGTATTCCAGACCCTTGTCTTTGCCGCCTAGGATCACCCAGAGGCCGCCGGAAAAGGCGTCCACGGCTTTGAGCGTGGCATCCACGCTGGTGGCTTTGGAATCGTTATAGAACTCCACGCCGCTGACGGAGCGCACGAATTCCAGGCGGTGCTCGACCGCGCGGAAGCTGCGGACAGCGGCGGCAATGGCTGCCGGAGAGACGCCGGCGCGGGCGGCCGCGATGGACGCGGCGAGCACGTTTTCGGCATTGTGACGGCCCCGGATGGGGATCTCGCCGGCTGGCATGAGGAGCTTGCCGTCGAGCATGAGTTGGTCGCCAGAGAGCGTGGCGCCGGGCTCCACCTTCCGGCGGCTGCTGAACCACTGCGGCGCGCCAGCGCTGCGCGCCGCGTAGGCCACGCAGACGGCATCGTCGGCATTGAGGACCGCGTAGTCGCCCGCGCGTTGGGTTGCAAAGAGGCGGCCCTTGGCGGCGGCGTAGTTCTCGAAGGTGTGGTGGCGGTCCAGGTGGTTTTGCGTGACGTTGAGCGCGAGAGCGATGTGCGCGCGAAATTCGAAGATGGTCTCCAGTTGGAAGCTGGAGAGTTCCAGCACGTTCCAGCCACCCTCGCGGGAAGTGTCGAGCATGGCGGTGACGGGCAGGCCGATGTTGCCGCCCACCTGAACGGGGACGCCGCTTTCGCGGAGGATGTGGCCGATCAGGCTGGTGGTGGTGGTCTTGCCGTTGGAGCCGGTGATGCCGATGGTGCGGCCCTTCAGAAAGGGCGCGGCGAGTTCGACTTCGCCGATGACGGGCACGCCGCGCCGCCGCGCCGCCTCTAGCGGCGCGAGATCGGCGGGAACATCGGGAGAGAGCACGATGATGTCGGCGGACTGGAAGACCGCCGGGTTCTGTTGGGCGAAGGGGATGTTGAGTTCTCTGACGCCGGGAAGCTCGTCGAGCGGCTTCAGGTCGGTGGCGCGCACCACCGCGCCCTCGCGGGCGAGCAACGCCGCCGAAGCCACGCCGGACTTCTTCATGCCGACTACCAACGCCTGTATGCCTTTGAGGTTCATCGGAGTTTCAGCGTAGTCAGCGCGAACAGGGCCAGCACCAACCCCGCGATCCAGAAGCGCGCGATGATTTTCGATTCGGTCCAGCCCAGCGCCTCGAAGTGATGGTGGAGCGGCGCCATTTTGAAAATGCGTTTGCCGTGGCGCAGCTTGTAACTGCCCACCTGCAGGATGACGGATACGGCTTCCACAATAAAGATGCCGCCGATGAAAAGCAGCAGGACTTCCTGCTTGATCAGCACGGCAACCACGGCCATGGCGCCGCCAAGGCCAAGGGAACCGACGTCGCCCATGAAGATGTCGGCGGGATGCGCGTTGTACCAGAGGAAGCCGAGGCTGGCCCCGGTCATGGAGCCGCAGAAGATGGTGAGTTCGCTGGTGCGCGGATTGCGCGCCAGTTGCAGGTACTCGGCAAGCTGCGCGTGGCCGCCGGCGTA
>JADGNT010000846.1 GCA_017883345.1 Candidatus Solibacter sp.
GCAACTGGTGCGCAAACCGGGCACCGGCGGCGCTTCGCTGAAAGCGTATGCCAATGCCGGAGCGGCGCTCAACGTGATCGGCATGGCCTCGGTGACGGGGCTGCCGGAAACCTGGCTGGTGGAGGCGCACTACTCGTTTGCCAGCGTGGAGGATCTGGACCAGCGGATCAGCGCGCTGGCCCCGGTGCGCGCGTTCAGCGACGCGTCCGACCCGTTGCAGGACGACGTGCTGGCGCCCTCGCGCACCATGCTGGCGCAATACCGGCCCAACTGGAGCTACCGCCCCGACCAGGCGATCCGCATGTTTCCGCGGGCGCGCTACTTCCAGATTTCCCTTTACCGCATACGGCCCGGCACGGAGTCCGAGTTCGGCGAGTTGATCCGCTTGCGGCGCGCCACGGCGGATGTGGTGAATCTGGATCGTCCGGACCTGGTCTACCAGGTGATCTCCGGGGCCCCGGCGGGGACGTTCGTCTTCCTCTCGCCGATTACTTCGCTGCGCAATTTCGATGACGGGGTGAATCCGGTGCCGGTGTTCGCCGAAGGGTTGGCGAATGCCAGGGCAAAGGACGGCAGTAAGATCGCCACCGATACGGAGATCAGCCGGGAGCACTTACTGTTTCGCGTGGAGCCGCGGATCAGTTACGTGTCCAGTGATTTCGCGGATGTGGACCCGGAGTTCTGGCGGGGCAAGGCGAAGTAGTGAGACTTTGTGGGGCAGGATGGTATCCTGCGCGCCGGTTGTTTACCGGCGCTGGTCGGCCATTTGCAGAAGTCTACAGGCGGGTTACCAACCCGCCGCAGGTTGCCGACCGGTTGCCAACCTGCCCCACTAGGGATTACAGTGACCCGAGAGGAACCAAACCGCCATGCCACAGGATCGCCGACAATTTCTTGCTTCCGCACTGACCGCCGCACCGCTATTTGTGCCGCGCTCGGCGTGGGGCGCCAATGACCGCTTCGCCTATGGACTGATCGGATCGGGAGGCCGCGGGCGCTATCTTCAGGGCAATTTCCAGAAGCTGGGCGCCGAGTGCGTCGCCATCGCCGAGGTGTACGAGCCCAACCTGCAGAATGCGCGGAAGACCACGCCGGACGCAAAGCCATACGTGGATTACCACGACCTGCTGGCGCAACCCGGCGTCGATGCGGTGGTGGTGGCGACGCCCGATCATCAGCACGCGCCCTGCCTCTTTGCCGCGCTCGACGCCAAGAAGGATGTTTACCTGGAGAAGCCGATGTCGCACTCCATTGAGGAGAGCCAGCGGATGATTCAGGCGGTGCGCAAAACCGACCGGATCGTGCAGGTCGGCATGCAGCGGCGCAGTGCTCCGGCCGTGATCGAGGCCAAGCGGGTCTTCGACAGCGGCATCCTGGGCAAGGTGACGATGGCCAAACCGATGTGGAACTGGAACGTCTCTCGGCCGCTGAACAATTCACCGCTGCCCGGCAAACTGGATTGGCAGCGCTTCCTGGGCAAAGCCAAGGCGCGCGATCTGGAGCCCATGCGGTTCCGCTCCTGGCGCTACTTCTGGGACTACTCGGGCGGCAATATGACGGACCAGGGCACCCATTTGATGGACGTGGTGCAGTGGTTCAGCGGCGCGGGATTCGCCAGGTCCGCGGTGTGTTTCGGGCAGGCCGCCAAGAACACCGGCAGCGAAGTGCCCGACGTGTTTACCGCCGTCTTCGAATACCCTGGCCTGATGGCCACTTGGACGCTGAACTACTGCAACTCCTATGACAACGATTGGAGCGTGATGTTCCAGGGCGACCAGGGGACCATGCTGCTCAACACCGCGGGCTACAAGATCTGGAAGGAGCCGTGGCTCAAGAACCCGGCGCCGGTACAGGAGATGGCGGCGCCGATTCCGATTGAGCCGCACATTCAGAACTTTCTGGATTGCGTGAAATCGCGCCAGCAACCCAACGCTCCAGTGGAGGTTGGCGCGAGCGCGGTAAGTGCGCCCCATCTGGCCAACGTGGCCTTCCATGGCGACCGGCGCGCGCATCTCAGCGCGGATGGTTCCCAGGTGAGTTAGGGTAGAAGCATGAAACTCTCCCGCCGGGATTTGGCTGTGATGCTTCCAGCGCTGGCCGCGGCTCAATCGGCCGTGGCTCAATCGACAGACAAGCCCACGCTCGCGTCCAAGGCTTACCGCTTCGAGGATTTGCCCGTGAAGGTCAACGGGCAGAACCGGTCGCGCGACGTGTTCAACGGCAAGAACCACACCGGGTTTCCGGTGGACATTCACATCACGGAACTGGGGTCCGGGCAGGCGCCGCACGCCGCGCATCACCACGTTCACGAGGAGATCGTCATGCTGCAGACCGGCATGCTGGAGGTGACCATCGAAGGCAAGGTCACGCGCGTTACGGCGGGGTCTGTGGTGTACGTCAACTCCAATGAGGAGCACGGGTGGAAGAATCCGGGGCCGGAGCGCGCGCAGTATTTCGTGATGGCGATCGGGCGCGAAGGCTAAGGTGGGGCAGGGCTAATAAGGGGACAAGATCGCTCCCTGAGAAGCTGTAAAAATAATACTCGCCGAGGGCGAGAGGATGCTCGAAAATTCCGGAAAACGATATTGGCCGCCGATGAACGCCGATGAACGCGGATAAGACATCTGTTTTTATCGGCGTTTATCGGCGTTCATCGGCGGCCATTCATGTTTTGGCCTTTTTCAGCAACCTCGCTCGCTGGCGGGTAATTCTTTTACGGCTTCTGACG
>JADGNT010000847.1 GCA_017883345.1 Candidatus Solibacter sp.
TTATCCTCTGTGATAGCCATCGCAATGATGCGATTCGCCAAGGCGCGTTCCAAGCAAAACCGGAATAGAATCCTCCGCGACTATGTGCGTCGCACCTACTGAAAGAAAATACGGCACTGGTGCATGCAACCCGACCGTGGGCTGTCAAAGCATAATTACTTTAGAGCATTCCCCCCGGTGGTTCCTCTGCAAGACCCGACATCCCCAGTCACATCGACCAGCGGGCCCGCGTGCCACCATTGAGCCGACTGCTAACCCTCGCACGCGCCAAGCAGAGCTTAAAAGCAAACCTATAGTCCATGTTTTCATGTACTTAGACAAGTAGTAACCCTCCAACTAACCGCGCCAGAACGTTAGCATTTATTAGCACAACCACACCCTAAAACGACAGCCGCGTGCCAAGCTGGAAGGAGCGCGGGCCGCCGGTGCCGAAGATGTTGCTGAAGCGGCTGGTGGGCTGGCCGAAGCCCGGGGCCAGCAGGTTGTCTTCGTAGCCGCTGAGATTGGCGGTGTTCAGCAGGTTGAAAACTTCGCCGAAGAGCTGCCATTCCACGCGCTCGCGGAAGTGGAATAGCTTGGTCACGCGCAAATCCTGCGAGTTGAATATGTGCCCGGTAGAGAAGTTTTGGGGCAGCGTGATGGTGGGGAAGACTTGCGCCGGGTTGGGGCCCTTTCTGCCGCCGTAGGTCTGGTTGTATTGATTCACCAGATTCACCAGGTCGCTCTTACCGAGGCCGAAATTGAACTGGTTGGTGCCAGAGCCGGGGAGCAGGAACTCGTCGATTCCGGTGCCGTAGAAATCGGTCCCAGTAATGATGGGTTGGAAGGGCTGGGGACTATTCAAGCTGGAAATGAACGACACCTGGACTCCGCCCGGCGCCTCCACCATGCCGGAGATATTCAGCACGTGGCGGGGCGAGGAGGGCCCGGAGTTTTGCGTCCAGTTATGCAGATTGGTGATGGGCGTGTCCAGCAGCAGCGAGTTGATGCCGTAAATGTTCCGATCGCTTTGCAGGGCATAGGCAACGCCCACCGAATGGCGGTGGCTGAAGCGTTTGTCGGCGCGCACCAGCAGGGCTTTATAAGTTCCGTTGCCTCCGCTGATCGTGGCCTGTATCGGCCCGTTGGAGCATTCCACGCCGGGTACGGTGGCGAGCGCCGCGGGGCAGGCTGGGATGAGGGGACCGCCCACGGCATTGTAGTGGTTGAGGTCGATGCCGCGCAGCTTTTCGTGGATATAGTGCCGGAAAGCGAAATCGGCGGTGACGGCGAAATCGCTGGTGACCTGGCGCTGCGCACCGAGGCTTAGGTGCTGCGCCTGGGCGGGGACGTAATCGTCCACGAAGAGATCGGTGCCGGTTTTGAAAACGTCGATGTTGCGTAGCGTGAGATCGGTGTTATTGGGGTTGACGTTGAGCTGCTGTATGGCGCTGGAGCGGACCAGGGGCAGGATGACGCCGAGGAGGTTGCCGGAGAAGGCGGTGGGGACGCGGATATCGAGCGGCGTTCCGGCGGGCAACCCGGGAATGCCGGGGATTGGATTGGGAACGATGGAGCCGGGCAGCGGCAGATAGCCGGTGCCGAGGGGGCCCAGGTAGGCGCGCTCCACCAGGCGATTCTCGATATTGACCGTGTCGTAGAAGATGCCGCCGCCGCCACGGATCACGGTGCGGTTGTCGGGCAGGCTCCAGGCGAACCCGGCCGCGGGCGTGAAACGCAGGTAAGCGTGCCGCTCGTGGCCCAGGCCGTTGGCGCCGAAGATGGGTGCCAGGTACTGCGGCTTGGTGAGGTCGTGGTTGAGCGCGTTGCTTTCGAACGACCAGGCAAGACCGTAGTTGAAAGCGAAGCGCGGGTGGAGCTTCCAGGTGTCTTGCCAGTAAACGTGGAAGAGGCGGTCGTGGTCGGCCTGGCTGCGCTGGAAGGTAGGAGGCTGATTGATGTCGCCGATCCCGAAGGTGAAGGTTTTCAGGGGAAGACTAAGGACGTCAGTGAGCGTGTTGAACGTCTTGGGGATGATGGCCGTGAGGGGCGGCGCCAGTTGGAGCACTTCCTGAGGCGAGAATAGTGTGATGTCGGCGGGCGCGTCCAGGGTGTAGGTCCCGGTGCCCTTGAGAAATTCGATCTCCCCGCCGAATTTCATGCGATGCGTGGCGTGCTGCCAGGTGACGTTGTCGGCGAAGATATTGCGGCGGACGAGGCGGCTCTGCGGGGAATTCGTATTATTGCCGAAGGCCACCCCGGCGCCTTCGACCGTTACATGCGGTCCGCCGAGGCCGATACATCCGGGGCACTGGGCCGCGGTGGGCGGGGCATTGTGATTGCTCCAGAAGGTATTGGAGTAGCGGAATTCGTTGACCAGGGTGGGACGAAGGGTGCTGATCAGAGAGAAGACTCCGGAATCGGCCCAGTTGAGGTTGCTTTCCCAGGCGGAGGGCATGGAGTTGACTTCGCGCGGCGCGAAGGCGTTGTTGCCATCGTGGGAGTAGCGCACGAAGGCGGTGTGGGCGGCGCCGATGCGGTAGTCGAGGCGGGCGTTGGCCAGGTCATCGTGCTTGGGGCTGGCGGTGACGCGGGCCAGACTGCTGAAGGCCGGGTCGGTGGGGACGCTGGTGAAGACGCCGTGCTGGTTGTTGTGTTCGTAGGCGGCGAAGAAGAAGAGGCGGTCCTTGACGACGGGCCCGCCGACCCAGAGACCGCTCTGGCGGCGCGCGAAGAACGGGT
>JADGNT010000118.1 GCA_017883345.1 Candidatus Solibacter sp.
TTCCGCGGGGTCAGTCGTGGAGCACCACGTGGAGCAGCGAACTGTGAACCCGCAGTCCGCCGCCGTCGTAGTCGATGAAGCCCAGTTTGCGGAACTTGTTCATGAAGAAGTTGACTCTGGCGCGCGTCGTGCCGACGATCTCCGCCAGCATTTCCTGACTCATCTTCGCCACCACCGGCTCCGCTTTGCCGGCCTTCCCGAAGTTCGCCAGCAGCAGCAGCACACGCGCCAACCGCTTCTCACTGGAGTTGAAGAGCTGGTCCACCAGATCCTCTTCAATACGAATGTTACGGGAGAGCAGATAGTGCAGGAATAACTCGGCAAACGCCGGCTCATCGTGCAGCACCCGGACCATTTCCGGTTTCTCCAGGCGCACGGTCACACTGTCGGTCATGGCGGTGGCCGTGCACATCCGCTTGATCTGCCCGGCCAGGCAACCCTCGCCGAAGAAGTCGCCCCCCGTCAACAGCGCGATCACCGCCTCTTTGCCCTGGCTGGAGACGACGGTGAGCTTTAGCTTGCCTTTCTGGATTTGGAAAATGGCGTCCGCCGGGTCCCCTTGTGAGAACACCACCTCGCCCTTACGGAAAGCCAGGGTGGCCCTTCCGGCGCCAATCTTGGTCCGCAGGAACTCGGCATCGAGACGCGGTATCGCCCCCTCTTTCATCTGCATTTTCGGCTGCATATCGTCAGGACGGTGGAATACCGTCTCGTATATTTTCTCACGATTTCGACGCAAGGTTCAATAGAAAAGCCAGCCTTAATTTAAGAATATCCTCCCCTTTTATCTAAGAATACTGCCCCTGGCCAAAAATCCATCACCGCGCCCAGGGTGTCATTCCGCCGCTTTTCGAGTCACAAACTCTCCCTCCAGCACGCTATTTTAGAAAAGACACGCCTATGACTCCCGAAGAGTTCCGCCGCCTCGGCCACCAGATCATCGACCGCATCGCCGACTACCGGGCCACCGTCGCCGCTCGGCCCGTGATGGCGCGCACCGCGCCCGGCGAAATCAAAGCGGCCCTGCCCGCCGACCCGCCGCAATCGCCCGAACCCTTCGACGCCATCCTGGCCGATCTCGACCGCATCGTCATGCCCGGCCTCTCCCACTGGCAGCATCCCCGCTTCTTCGGCTACTTCCCTGCCAACGGCGAACTCTCCAGCGTCCTCGGCGACTACCTCTCCACCGGCCTCGGCGTCCTCGGCCTCTCCTGGCAGTCCAGTCCCGCGCTCACCGAAATCGAAGAAGTGGTCACCGATTGGATGCGCCGCATGACCGGCCTCTCGGCCGTTTGGAGCGGCGTGATCCAGGACACCGCTTCCACCTGTACCCTGGTCGCGCTCATCTGCGCCCGCGAGCGCGCCACCAATTTCGGGCTGAACCGCGGCGGACTGCAATCCGAAGCGCAGCCCCTGGTGGTCTACACCTCGGCGCACAGCCACAGTTCCGTGGATAAGGCGGCGCTGCTCGCTGGCTTCGGCCGCGACAACGTCCGCCACATCCCCAACGACGAGCACTTCGCCCTGCGCCCCGACGCTCTGGAAGCGGCCATCCGCGCCGACCTCGCGGCCGGGCGCAAACCCTGCGCCATCGTCGGCACCACCGGGACCACCGCCACCACCGCGCTCGACCCCCTCGCCGCCATGGCCCGGATCGCGCGCCAATACAGCCTCTGGCTGCACGTCGACGCCGCCATGGCCGGCTCCGCCATGCTGCTTCCCGAATGCCGCTGGATGTGGCAGGGAATCGAAGGCGCCGATTCGCTGGTGCTCAATCCCCACAAGTGGCTCGGCGTGGCCTTCGATTGCTCGCTGTATTACGTGCGCGATCCCGAGCACCTCATCCGCGTCATGTCCACCAGTCCCAGCTATCTGCGCTCTAGCGCCGACGACAAGGTCAAAAACCTGCGCGACTGGGGCCTGCCGCTGGGACGGCGCTTCCGCGCCTTGAAGCTCTGGTTCCTGATCCGCGAGCAGGGCGTCGCCGGATTGCAGGCCCGCCTGCGCCGCGACCTGGCCAACGCGCAGTGGCTGCTCAACGCCGTCCGCCAGACGCCCCATTGGCGCGTGCTGGCCCCGGTGCCGCTGCAGACTCTGTGCGTCAGGCACGAGCCCCCCGGGCTGACCGGCGAGGCGCTCGACGCCCACACGCAGGCTTGGGCCGACCGCATCAATCGCTCCGGCGAGGCGCTGCTTACACCGGCCATCCTCGACGGACAGTGGATGGTCCGCGTCTCCATCGGCGCCCTGCTCACCGAACGCGAGCATGTCGAAACGCTCTGGCAGTCGATGCGCGCCCAGGCGGAAGTGGCATGAGTTGCCCATGGCGCCATCGGGATATCGCTCCCGAAGCTGGCGAAGCTGGAACCTGGGGAGGCGTCCATTTGACGCGGAGGCACGGAGGCGCGGAGGAAGACGCGGAGAAAAGCAAAAACGAGCTGGACGGAAAGAGCAGGATTCGTTTCTTCCCCGGGGACGCGCGCGCAGGAAGCGGAGATCGCGGAGGATAGAACAGCCTCGTTGGCTCCAGGCTCCATTACCTCCGCTTCCTCTGCGCTCTCAGGTTCTGACTTTCTTGGGTTTCTCCGCGTCTTCCTCCGCGCCTCCGCGTCTCCGCGTCAAGTACACAGTTTCCTTTGGTTCCCGGCGTGCGGCTACCGGTCCTGCTGCTCTTTGGCCGCCGCCGTGGCGGCGGTAATCTTCTCCACCTCGGCAAGCTGCGATCGTACTTTGGCGGCGTCCGTCGCCTCCGGTGCGAACTTCAGGTACGTTTTGAATCGCTCCGCCGCTCCGGCATAGTCCTTCTTCAGCGCCAGAATCACGCCAAGCAGGTGACTCACTTTGGGGATCGCGTGCCGCGTATCCAGACGCTCCGCGGCCAGCGCGCTTTTCTCCGCCGCTGCAAAGTTTTGCAGATTGTAATTGGCCACGGAATTGTAGAAGAACGCCTGTGGATAGTCGAACGGATCCAGCTTCACCAGCTTGTCGGTGACATCGGCCAGCCCCCGCCACCTCGCCGACTGCAATTCCAGAATCGAAATCTGCAGGTACGGCTGGACGAACTTCGGGTCGCACTCCAGAGCCTTGTCGAAATATTTGCGGGCCATGTCCATCTTTCCCTGGCCTGCCTGCAGCATCCCCAACTCGTACCATGCGGTGGCGTAGTTCGGATACGCCTCGACGGCCTTTTCCAGGCTCGTCTGGGCATCGTCGAATTTCTTTTTCTTGATCGCGTCCAGCCCTTTTTCGTAGGCCTTCTTGGCATCCTTGGGCGCCGCCAGCGAGACGGCGCTGATCGTCTTGCCTTCTTCGGCGGGTCCGTTGCGATGCAGCAGAATGGTCCCCACGTTGGGATCGTCCATCGGACGCCTGCCCGCCAGCGGCACCGTCTGCGAGCGATACCCCCCCAGTTTGGCCTGCAAGTCGCAGCCCATGTACTTGCGCTCCGCCGTCTGGGAACTGCCGGGCGGCCCCGGCGTGGTGCTCGTGCCCGTCATGCCGGAGACGCCCCAATTGCCACGCGAACCGAATTCGCTGGCGTCCTGGATCACACCGTTGCGCGCGCCCAACTCGATCGCGAAGTAGCCCCTGGCGTCCGTATAGCCTTGGGCGTGCGTCGAACCGTTACACACGGTTTCGATGATTACCGAACCGGGAGCCGCTGTGCCATCCTCCATCATCACGCGGCCGCTGACAAAGATGGGCTGTGGGATGTTGACCGCCGCCGGTGTGCCGTTTGGGCTGGTGGTGGTCGTGGTTGGCGAAGGCGTGGTGGTGCGTCCCGGGATGGCTCCGCCGCCAGTGCTCCCGGTTGTCCCCCCAGTGCCAGTGGTTGGCGGTGCAGTCGTCCCGCCTGTGCTTTGGCAGATGACCGCCACCGGAAACAATAAACCTACAGCCGCCGCCGCTGCCATTGCCCTCACCCAGCTCTTCGAGGCCATACCACCTCCGTTGACTGCCTGCATTATCCCACCATAATTGAGTTGCGGATGTTAACAGCGTGCGGTACCCTCGCGCTCGTTGCTAGACTGGAATGGCACGCAGGTACTTATGCTGAAGCCATCCATTTTCCCCACCATCGCGCTGCTCGCGATCCTGACGGCCTGTTCGGACACGCCGGCCCCCACCACCGCGAAGAAGGCGCCGGAAAAAGTAGAACCGATCACCGGGCAGTCCGCCGTCTTCAAGATGTACGGCATGGCCCGCTCCTGGGCCTCCGACGCGCAGGTGCTGAGGATGCAGAGCATGCGCCTCACCGATGTCAAGGAAGGCGCTCCCGGTACCGCGCCGGCCTGGCAGGCCACATTCGTCTCCGCCGCCAAGCTCCAGTCGCGCGGTTACACCTTCTCGATTGTGGAAGGCGAAGGCAACCTGCACAAAGGCGCGTTCGCCGGACCCGAGGAAAGCTGGCGCGGCCCGCGCGGTACGGACTCTTCGTTCCTCATGGCCGCCATAAAAATCGACACCGACGCCGCCTACAAGACCGCCATGGAAACCCCGCGCAGCCACGCTGCCGAATACGACAAGCAGAACCCCGGCAAGCCGATCAGCATCATCCTGGAAAGAACCACCAACCATCCCAACCCAGCCTGGCGCATCTTCTGGGGCGAATCCGCCGGCACCTCCAACTTCTCCGTGCTGATCGACGCCTCCACCGGCGAGTACCTGGAAACCCTGCGGTAGCGGACAGACCAGACTGTCCCAAGGCGGCGCCTTTTGCCGCCGCGTGGTGGGTGCCCTCTGGGCACCGGTCTGTCCCCGGGTTTCGGCTCCCCGGGTTTCCCCGGTCCGAGCTTCGCTCGGATGCACAAGGCGGAGCCTTATGCCACGAACTTCAGCTCGCCCCCAGGCCCCATATCTACTGTGACCGCCTGCCCGTCCTTCACCGCCCCTTGCAGCAGCAACCTCCCCAGCGGCGTCTCGATCTTCTTCTGAATCGCCCGCTTCAGCGGGCGCGCCCCATACCGCGGATCGTACCCCGTGCGCACCAGGTCTCCGCGCGCCGCGTCCGTCAACGTCAACGTGATGTGCCGGTCCGCCAGCCGGGCGCGTACCCGCCCCAATTGAATCTCCACGATCTCCTTCAGATGCGCCTCGCTCAACGCGTGGAACACGATGATCTCGTCCACCCGGTTCAAAAACTCCGGCCGGAAGTGACCCCGCATTTCATCCAGAACAGCCTCTTTCATGGCTTCGTAGTCCGCGCCTTCGAACCCGCCGCGATGCTCCAGAATTTGCGCGCTGCCCACGTTGCTGGTCATCACCACGATGGTGTTCTTGAAGTCCACCGTGCGCCCCTGCCCATCGGTCAGCCGCCCGTCGTCCAGGATCTGAAGCATGACGTTGAACACGTCGTGGTGCGCCTTCTCGATCTCATCGAACAGCACCACCGAATACGGTCTGCGCCGCACGGCCTCGGTCAACTGCCCGCCCTCTTCGTACCCGACATAGCCCGGAGGCGCCCCCACCAGCCTGGCCACCGTGTGCTTCTCCTGGTACTCCGACATATCGATGCGGATCATGGAACGCTCGTCGTCGAATAGAAACGCCGCCAGCGCCCGCGCCAGTTCCGTCTTGCCCACACCCGTCGGCCCCAGGAAGATGAAGCTGCCCACCGGACGGTCGGGGTCGTTCAACCCCGAGCGCGCGCGCATTACCGCCTCCGCCACCGCCGTCACCGCTTCGTCCTGCCCAATCACCCGCTGGTGCAGCTCGTCCTCCAGGTGGAGCAGTTTCTGCATCTCGCCTTCCAACAGCTTGGTCACCGGCACACCGGTCCAGCGGCTCACTACCTCGGCGATGTCTTCCTCATCGACTTCTTCCTTGATCATCTTCGGCCGGTCCTGCTGCCTGGCGAACTTCTCGTCTTCCTCGGCCAGTTGGCGCTCTAAGCCCACCAGCCGTCCGTACTTCAACTCCGCCGCGCGATTGAGATCGTACTGCCGCTCCGCCTGCGCGATCTCCACCTTGGTCTGCTCCACCTGCTCGCGTACCGCGCGCAAACGTTGCACCGCGTCCTTCTCGCCCTGCCACTGCGCCATCAGCGCGTCGGATTCCGCCTTGAGATTCGCCAGTTCCTTTTCGAGCTTCGAGAGCCGCTCCTTCGACGCCTTGTCCTTCTCCTTGCGCAGCGCCTCGCGCTCGATCTCGAGCTGCATGATGCGCCGCCGCGTCTCGTCCAACTCCGCCGGCATCGAATCGATCTCCGTGCGCAGCCGCGCGCCCGCCTCGTCCACCAGGTCGATCGCCTTATCGGGCAGAAACCGGTCCGTGATGTAGCGGTTCGAAAACACCGCCGCCGCCACCAGCGCCGCATCCTTGATGCGCACGCCGTGATGCAATTCGTAGCGCTCTTTGAGCCCGCGCAGAATCGAAATCGTATCCTCCACCGACGGCTCCTCCACGCGCACCGGTTGGAAGCGCCGCTCCAGCGCCGCGTCCTTCTCGATGTACTTGCGATACTCGTCCAGCGTCGTCGCGCCGATGCAATGCAGCTCCCCGCGCGCCAGCATCGGTTTGAGCAGATTCCCCGCGTCCATCGACCCCTCGGTCTTTCCCGCGCCCACCACCGTGTGCAGTTCGTCGATGAACAGCACGATCTCGCCCGCGGCCTCCTGCACTTCCTTCAGCACCGCCTTGAGCCGTTCCTCGAACTCGCCGCGAAATTTCGCGCCCGCGATCAGCGCGCCCATGTCGAGCGACACCACTTTCTTGTTCTTCAGCCCCTCGGGCACGTCGCCGCGCACGATGCGCAGCGCCAGCCCCTCCACGATCGCCGTCTTTCCCACGCCCGGCTCGCCGATCAGCACCGGATTGTTCTTGGTCCGCCGCGAAAGCACCTGGATCACCCGGCGGATCTCCTCATCGCGCCCGATCACCGGGTCCAGCTTGCCCGCCGACGCCAGCTTCGTCAGGTCGCGCCCGTACCGTTCCAGCGCCTCGTAGGTGACTTCCGGATTCTGCGACGTGACCCGCTGGTTTCCCCGCACCTCGCGCAGCGCCTGCATCAGGCGCTCGCGTGTGGCCCCGAGTTCCTTGAGGTCGATCGCGGCCAGCAGCACGTGCTCCACGGAGATGTACTCGTCTTTGAGCTTCGCCGCCTCGTCCTCCGCGGACGTGAGCAGTTTGTTGAGCCGCGAGGTCACGTAGATCTGGTCGATTCCGCCCGACGCTCCGGAGACTTTCGGCAGCCGCTCCAGTTCGCTGGTCAGTTTCTTGCCTAACGCTTCCACGTTGACCCCGGCGCGCGTCAGGATGGAGCTTGCCAGTCCGCCTTCCTGCTCTAACAGCGCCGCCAGCAGATGCTCGACGTCAATTTGTTGGTTGCCGTACCGTACGGCCTTTCCCTGCCCGGCCCGCACGGCGTCCTGCAACTTCTCGGTAAACCGGTTGAAGTCCATACTTCATCAATAGCAGAATCGCCCGTAGCGTAGCCTTTCAAGGCCGGGTGCCCTCTGGGCGGCCCCCATTCGTGGGGGCATGCTTTCCGTGCCTATTCGTACCGCAGCGCGCGCACCGGATCCGTCGCCATCGCCTCGTCGAGCGGGAGATTCAGGCTGAGCATTTCGGCGACAATGAAAATATGGCAGCCTTGCTCTTGATTCTGTGTGCTCTCACCAGCGCTCGATCGGAGCCGGCATTTCCCTCCAAAGAAATGCTGTCCGCGCACAATGCCATCCGCTCGCGCGTTGGGCTGCCGCCGCTGCTATGGTCGGACAACCTCGCGAAATTTGCGCGGGATTGGGCCAACACGCTGCTCGCGCGCCAGCAGTTTTCCCACCGGCCGAATTCGCCCTACGGCGAGAACCTGTTCGAGATCGTGGGGGACGTGGCAACTCCGCAAGAAGTAGTCGGGGACTGGGCATCCGAAGCCAGAGACTACGACCACCGCTCGAACCGCTGTCACGGGCAATGCGGACACTATACGCAGATCGTCTGGCGGAACACCAAATCGGTCGGTTGCGCGGTGGCGCGGGGCGCGAAGCGCGAAATCTGGGTCTGCAACTATGACCCGCCCGGCAACTACGTTGGACAGCGCCCCTACTGACCATTCACAGCGGACGCCAGGTCATCTCCACGCGCACCGGCACTTCGTTCTTAACCGAGACCCCTAAGAATGACGGTGGGTCGAGCTTGAAATCGGATAACGTCGCCGGAATGGTTCCCGATATCCGCGTCTCGTTTCCTTGAGTAACTTTTTGGAATGGAACCTGTTTATACCTCGCCGTCTGCCCGGCAAACTGAATCTCCAGATCGCAAAGGATCGTGGCCGATGCCAATGCCGCTTCCGGCAATCCGATGCGCACGGTGACCATGGGAAACTGCGCGCCGCGCGTCACTTGCAGCATGTGAAGATCCCGGTTGCTGTCCGCCGAATCGAACGACTTGACGGGCGCCGCGATCAGGAAATCGCATTGTCCGGCGTGGCAAACGCCCTTGCCGCGCGCGGCGTGGCTGACGCCCTCGCTCTGATGCAGCGGGTGAGACACATGATACGTCAGAGTGGATTGTCCAAGAACCCACTGGCTATCCGCTCCGGCCAGTGTGGGAGGCGCCAGAAGCAGCAAAACCGTCAGTAGTTTCCGATTCATAAGCGCACCCTAAAACTTAATCACTACAGACAAGATAGCGGCCCCGTACGCCACGCCCGTCACGGCGGCTACCGCCGAATGCGCGCTGGCAATCCCATGAACCTTTTCCCCGCGATTTCGTTGCGCATAAGCCATCGCCCCCAAGATGGGGGTCAGCACCATCCCAGGGCCATGAATCCATGCCAGCGCCTTATGCACGAGGATCGGCCCGCGGGTTTTGGTCCCCGGCACCCTGGGCGCTGCAATGGCATAGTAAGCCGTCGTGAAATACATGCCCGCCGTCACCGCGCCCAGAGCGCCATGCAATTGGAGGCCGCTCGCGTTGCTATTCCTGCCCTTGGCGCCGTTGGAAGTGAGCAGAGTCGCCAGCAAGGGAGCGGTCGTAATCAGACCGAGTCGCTGATGGATCTTGAGCATATGCGACCGTTTGTCGAGTCTCGCCTGCTCTTGGGCGTTTCCCTGGGACTGGTCCGCGGGGAAGCCCAAATCCCCCAGCGAGGGCGGTCCCACATTGCTGGAAGGCGCTGTTAAAGCCAGGTCCATGGTTTGCCCAGCCCCTTCCGTCAACGTCACTTTCGCTACCTTGGTGGCGAACCCGTCCGCCGCGATGGAGACCTCATAATCCCCCGGCCTCAGGTCTGGTACGTTGTATTGCCCGGCCGAATTGGTTTGGGCCTCCGTCGATTGACCCGTGGCCACATTCTTGACGGAGATCTTAGCGTTGGCAACCACTGCTCCCGCGGCGCCGGTGATGGTGCCCGACAGTGTGGCGCCGGCGGCCTGGGCCCGCAGGGGACCCGAGATCGGGAGAGACAGAACTAGAATCTCCAGCGCCAGGAAAAACTTGGATTTTTTCGGATTCATTTGAGGTTCTCCTTTACCGGAACCGGCAGAGCGCCAATGAGTGCGTAGTTAAAGTCGAAATCCAGCGAAGCATGCCCTTTTCCCAACTTCTACGAGTGTACGCCCAAGTGCCTCAGCCGGAAGTCGGCGGCACGTACAATAACGTACCACAGCCTTGCGTGGCACAAGGCTCCGCCTTGTGCATACGCGGGACAACTCGGACGCGGGCGGAGGCGGGCGAAGCGGACGACTTTCATCCGCCAACGCTGTGATAGAATGATCCCCAAGTCGAAAGTTTCCCCGTGGCCAAAGACTATCTTAGTATCGCCCCCGTACAGCAGTTTGATCCGACGTCGTGTTGGGCGGCGGCGCTGCAATGGTGGGCGCGCGCCATTGGCGGCCGCGTCGTGGTCCGG
>JADGNT010000848.1 GCA_017883345.1 Candidatus Solibacter sp.
CCCGGGTTCGGAGCCCACTCCCCGCGGTGCTTTTTCGCCCCTGTCCCCGGTCGCCTGCCTGGATACGCCCCATTCTCGTAGTGCGGCGCGAAAACGTTTAAGCACCCGCGCCCCGCGGCTAATCCTCGGCTTTCGTGAAGTTGGTGAGTTCCGCCTCCCGTACCCCGTAGAATTTCATGATCTGCCGGCAGATTTCGCGCCCCAACCGATCGGGCTGCTCGTCCGGGTCGTGCTCGACTTCGACTTTGAAGAATAGATTGGTCCGGATCATCCTCCTTCTATACTAAGGAAATGAAGTGCGCAATTTGTCAGACCCGCCGTCCGCGCCGTTTCTGTCCGGGCGTGCGCGACGATATTTGTTCCTTGTGTTGCGGCGCGGAACGCGAGGTCACGGTGGATTGCCCGCTGGATTGCGAATTCCTGCGGGAGGGGCGCAGGCACGAAAAGCCGCCGGCGCGCCATGCCGCCGAATTCCCTAACCGCGACATCCAGGTCCCCGAGAAACTCCTGCGCGACAACGAGTACCTGCTCAAGGTCCTCTCCCTCACCATCTTCCACACCGCCATGCATGTTCCGGGCGTGGTCGATAGCGATGTCCTGGAGGCGCTGGACGGCCTCATCCGCACCTACCGTACGCTCGCCAGCGGCGTCTACTACGAGAGCTGCCCCAACAACCCGCTGGCCGCCTCGATCTACGCCACGGTCCAGGATGGGCTCGCCGAATACCGGAGCGGCGAGCGGCAGGAACTCGGCATGACGAAGACGCGCGATGCCGACGTCCTTGGCCTGCTGGTCTTCCTGCAACACTTCGCCCTGAATCGCGACAACGGGCGGCGCCGCGGCCGCGCCTTTCTGGGCGCGCTGCGCGAGTATTACCCGCCCGCGCCGCAAGCATCCGGTTCTTCGCCCTCCTCGGCGATCCTGGTCTGACTCGGTGTCGGCCTCACCAGTTCCACCAGACAGGCGCGCTTCTTCCCGGTGCTCACCACCTGGAGCGCACTTTGGGGGTACCTTGTGACTGACACGACGATATTGACGATTCCGCCATTGTCCGCAAAACAGCGTCAAGACCGGCCCCCGCGTGTGCTACCAGCGCCCGTCGGTCGACGTACTCTTCTCTTCGGTCGCCGAAGCCGCCGGCGCCGCCGCCCAGGTTTTCCCGCTCCCGGCCATCGCCGAAGCTATGCTCGCCGCCCGCGTCCGGCGTGATCCTTCCGGCCAGCGGGCTTTGCCGGACGCTAACCCAGGCCAGGGACGGCCCGCCGTCGTGGCCAACGTCACGGCCAACCAAAGTTGACGATGCGGGGCCCCGGAAGCTACAGTAGAAGAGTTCGCCTGCATCCAGCCAGTAAGTCCCCATCGTCTAGCCTGGCCTAGGACACCGCCCTTTCACGGCGATAACAGGGGTTCGAATCCCCTTGGGGACGCCACTTCTTTGAATTCACACCTCGACGATGCAATCGAGGTGTAGCCCTATTCGGCTCCGCCGCTCGGATGCCTCTTATGATTTCCTCCGCTCAGCGTAAAATAAGGAATGCCCGAAAGCTCAGACGAGTTTTACCGTATTCAGAAGCTCCCCCCCTACGTATTCGCCGTGATCAATGAGATGCGCGCCAAGGCGCGCGCCGCACAGATCGACGTGATCGATCTCGGCATGGGGAACCCCGACGGCGCTACGCCGCGCCCCATCGTCAACAAGCTGATCGAAGCCGCCCGCAACGCGCGCAATCATCGTTACTCGCAGTCTCGCGGCATCCCCAAACTGCGCGAAGAGATTACCCGCCGCTACCAGGCCAATTACGGCGTGACACTCGACCCCGACAAGGAAGCCATCGTCACCATCGGCGCCAAGGACGCCCTCGCCCACCTGCTCTTCGCCACCGTCGGGCCCGGCGACGTCGTGGTTTCGCCCAACCCCGCCTATCCGATTCATCAGTATGGCGTGCTCATGGCCGAAGGCCATGCCTGCATGCTCCCCATGCCCGATGCCGCCACCTTTCTCAATGGGCTGGAAGACGTCTACCGCGCGTCCAAGGTCAAGCCCAAGATGCTCCTCATCTCCTTCCCGCATAACCCCACCACGACCTGCGTGGATCTGGATTACCTGCGCGAGATCGTACGCCTGGCGCGCCACCACGGCACGCTCATCGTGCACGATTTCGCCTACGCCGACCTGGGTTTCAATGGCTATAAGCCGCCCAGCATTCTCCAGGTGGAGGGCGCCAAGGATGTGGCGGTGGAGATTTTCTCGCTCTCCAAGAGCTACAACATGGCCGGCTGGCGGGTGGGTTTCTGCCTGGGCAATCCGAAAATGATCGCCGCGCTGGCGCGCATCAAGAGCTACCTGGACTACGGCGTTTTCCAGCCCGTCCAGATCGCCAGCATCATCGCCCTCCGCGAGTGCGAAGAGGACACCAGGAAGATCTGCGCTATTTACCAGAAGCGCTCCGAGGTTCTGGTGAATGGCCTGAACCGCGCCGGCTGGCCGGTGGAAAAACCGCGCGGCTCGATGTTTCTGTGGGCGTCGATCCCCGAAAAATACCGCGCCAACGGCTCCCTGGAGTTCGCCAAACTCATCCTGGAGAAAGCGGCGGTTGCCGTCTCCCCGGGAATTGGGTTTGGCCCCCTCGGCGAAGGCCACGTGCGCTTCGCCTTGGTGGAAAACGAACAGCGCATCCGCCAGGCCACCCGATCCATCGGCCAATTCCTCAAGAGCTGA
>JADGNT010000849.1 GCA_017883345.1 Candidatus Solibacter sp.
CGCGTGGCGCGCTTCCGCCTGGGGCCGTACGATCGCTCGTTGCCGCTCGTCATCGACCCCGTGATCGAATTTGTCAGCTATCTCGGCGGCGCCGGCGCGGACAGGGGCACATCCGTGGCGGTGGACGCAGCCGGCAACATCTATGCCGCGGGGACTACGAATTCCGACGACTTTCCCACTACGCCCGGTTCGCTGAAGACCGGGAAACCCGCTGGGCGCTACATGGCATTCGTTACCAAACTGAGCCCCGACGGATCCACCATTCTCTATTCCACTTACCTGGGAGGCGACGGGGATTCGGCCGCCAGCGGCCTGCAGGTGGATGCGGCCGGCAATGCATACGTCACCGGCGCCGCGGGGCAGAATTATCCCACGACGCCCGGCGCGTACCAGACTTCGCCCGCCTGGGGCTTCCTCACCAAGCTCGGCCCCGCAGGCGACCGGCTGGTCTATTCCGCCGTGATCCCGGCCTGGCCGAGCGCCATCGCCATCGATGCCGCGGGCAGCGCTTTCGTCACTGGAAGCGCGGACCCCAGCTTCGTGTCGACGCCCGGCGCATTTCAGCGTTCCCTCGCGCCGACCACCTGTCCAGGATATCGTCCGTCACAAGCCGATGCGCCGTGTATCCATGCGTTCGTGCTCAAGCTGCGGCCCGACGGGTCGGCTCCGGCATACGCCACGTTTCTGGGCGGCACGGACAACGACGGCGCATCCGCGATCGCAGTCGATGCCGCCGGCAATGCCATCGTTACCGGCAACACGGAGTCCGGTGACTTTCCGGTAACGGCCGGCGCCATCCAGTCATCCTTCCACGGCAAGATCGTGTTCGGTCCGGAGACTTTCGGCGACGGTTTCGTCACCAAGCTGAACGCCGCCGGTAGCGGCTTGGTTTATTCCACGTACCTGGGCGGCGCCAACCGGGATGTCGGCCTTGCGCTGGCGCTGGACGGGGCGGGCAACGCGTACGTGGCCGGAATTACCGAGTCCGCCGATTTCCCCACCACGCCGGGCGTGCTGCACGCGACATTTATCGGCCCCCCGCCAATCATGCCCGGAAGCGGCGGCAACGGCTTTGTCACCAAGATCGACCCGGGCGGACGCCTCGTCTACTCGACTTTCCTATCGGCTTCTACATCGGCCATCGCCATCGATGGTGGTGGCTACGCTTATTTCGAAGCCTCCGCCTCGGGGACTTGCTTCGGGCCGCCGTTCTTTTCGATTCTCAGCCCGCGTGCCGATGCCATGGTGGATTCTGGCGCTGGGGGAGTGGGCGCCGCCGGCAGTTCGCCGCTCGTCCTTGATGGCAAAGGCTTCGCTTACGTCGCCGGCAGCACGGGAGTTCAAGTTTTCCTTGCCACGCCCGGCAGCGCGCAGTCGCAATACGGCGGCGGCGATGCCGATGCTGTCGTGACGAAAATTGCGCTCCTCGGCAACGCGAACAGTGCGCGGACGTCGGTCGCCTGCGGAGTCAACAGCGCCACCCAGTGGCCCGGCCTGATCTCGCTCACGGCGAATGGAACCGTGGCGCCTGGCGAGATTTTCACGATTTACGGAACGGGGCTCGGGCCCGATACCGGCATGACGGCGCAAATCAGCGGCGGCGCCGTGGCCACGGCCTTGGGCGGCACGCGCGTGCTGTTCGATGGCATACCGGCGCCATTGCTATGGGCGCAGAGCAGCCAGATCAACGCGGTGGTGCCGTTCGCGATTCAGGCGTCTTCCACCGCCATGACCATCGAGCGCAACGGGGCGGCTTACGGCCCGTGGAAGCTGCCCGTGGCCCCCGCGGTGCCGGGCATCTTCACCATCGATTCTTCGGGCAACGGACAGGCCGCGGTCTTCAACCAGGACGGCACGCTCAACTCGGCTTCCAATCCGGCGCACAGAGGCTCGGTGATCGTCATCTACGCTACCGGCGCGGGCCAGATGGACCCGCCGATGGCCGATGGGGCCATCGCGCCGCTGGCTCTCCCGCTGCCCAAGCCGCGGCTCGGCATCGCGGTGCGCGTGGGCGGCTTCGACGCCACGGTGCAGTACGCCGGGGCGGCGCCGGGACTCGTGGCCGGGGCCATCCAGGTGAATGCGCTGGTTCCCGATGGCGTCCCGGCTGGCGACGCCGTCTCCCTGGTGCTCTACGCCGACGGCTACGGCAGCGGCCTTCCGGGCTACACATTCCTGGCTGGCCGCGCGACCGTCGCCATCCGCTGAAGGCGGGTTGACAGACGAAAGCGTCTGTCCCACATTGGTGGGGCAGGCGCTTTCGCCCAATGCCGCTTACTTTAAGCTGTAAAGTTCACCGGGGAACATCAGCGAGGGGCTTGCATTCTGTCTGAGAGGCGGCAAGGGATCTTGGCAGACCGCAGTTCCCAGAGGTTCACGGTCGGAAAGCCCATCTGGTGGTAATGCTCCCGGTCACCTTCGGACAGCCGACTCGGAACGAGGCGCAGCGTAACCCTGCGCCCAGGCGAGCGCCACGGAAAACGTTGCGAATGTGGTGATTGAAATATGCGCCTTTGGAGTCGGCCTGCAAGATATCTTGATAAATTTGGCTGGGAACCTGGAAATACCGGTAGACGGTCTCGTCGCGAAACTCCAGTTGGAGAATGGCCTGGTCGTGGTCATATGCGATGCGGGCCAGCGAGCGCGACTGCACCACCGCGCCATCCGGCAGGGGCTGGCAATCCGCTGCGGAAGGTGCGGAGTCGCGGAC
>JADGNT010000119.1 GCA_017883345.1 Candidatus Solibacter sp.
TGGCCGGCGACGCCCTGGGCGGATTTGGTGCGTCCGGCGCGCAAGGGGCCGATCGAGCGCCAGCGCATTTCGGCGAAGAGCTTGGCGTCGTAGGTGGGGGCGAAAGCGAAGGAGAGGGAGGCGACGAGAGCGCCCAGGAGAAGCGCGGGTGTACGTTTCATGGAGATTTCTCGAAGTATAGCGCGGCGGCTGGATGTGGGGCGGCGTCTCAAGCGAAGGATGAACCCTTGTGCAGCTTCGCTTGCGACGCCGCCCCACAATTTCCGCATTACCACCAGTCGGGGTGGGCCGACATCCAGGAGCAGGCGAGCGCGGGGGCCAGCCAATCCATTCCGGGGTCGCCGCCGATGGGGGCGCCGGGGGGGGGCGGCGGGAGCTACCCTCCCCTTATCTTCGGCCATCCCGCTCGTCTGCACCAATGCCGTTCAGGATTACTGGCGCACGATCGGGGAATTCCGCGACAAGGGACAAGCTTCCGCCCATGGCCTCGACGGTCTTGCGAAGCGTGGAAAGCAACAGATCGGTGCGCTTTTCGAGGCGCGAAACACTATCCTGGGTGATGCCGAGGGTCTTGGCTATCCGGACCTGCGTGAGCTTGCGTGCATGCCGCAGCTCGCGCAAGGTCATCTCCTCGGCAATCAATTGAGCGGCGCGGGCCTCGACCTTCTTGCGTTGGGCGGGGCTCAGCTTCCTAATAATATCATCCACATTCGTGGGCATGATTATTTCCCTTCCTTTTTCAATCGAGCCAGATGAGCGTCGAAGCGGTCATCAGCCTTGCGGATTAACTCGCGGTAGAACCGCCTTTCGCCGCCCCCTGATTTATCTCCTGCAACCAGGAGGATCGCCTTGCGTTTCGGATCGAAAGCAAAGGCGACTCTCCATTCACCATCGTCTGCGCTGAACCGAAGCTCCTTCATGTTTGCGTGGCGAGAGCCGTTCAGCGTGTCAACCCGGGGGCGCCCCAATTGCGGACCGAAATTCTGGAGAAAGCGGGCTAAAGCCAGAATTTCGGTCCGCACGTCTTCCTGTAGCGCGAAGAACTCCGGTTCAAACTCGGCGCCGATCTCAACAACCCAGCTCACCCAAAGAGCATGACACGAACAACATATGATGTCAAATACATATATTGGTTTACCTGCAACGAGTCCTTCGACCGCTGGGTGTGGCGCCTGGATCGCCTGACACTACCACCAGTCGGGGTGGGCCGACGTCCAGGAGCAGCCGGGCGGGTGGGCCAGCCAGTCCATCGGGATCTCGCCGATGGGGGCGCCCGGGGGGGCGTCGGGCGCGGGCATGAGGCGCTGCGTGTCGGCGGGACGATCGAGAAAGCGCTTGATGTCGGCGGCGAGTTGTCTGTGCTGCGCCTGCTCGGATTCGCCTTGCGGCGTGGCGCCACGCAGGCGCGCGGCGAGTTTGTCGAGTTTGAAGGCGGCGATGGCGCGCACCTGTCCATTGGGCGCGCCGGTGGCCAGCCAGATGACACGATCCACGAAGACGCGCTCCTCGGCGCGGCGGATCCCGGCTTCGTAGGGGGACGCGGCCGGGGCGTCGAAGGTGGCCTTGAGCAGGCGGTCGATGACTTCCTCCAGTCCTGGCAGCCCGGGATCGACGGCATGCTGCGCCACCATGCGCGCGGCGCGGTCGAGTTGCAGGGTGAAGCCGATAGTCACATCGGCGGCCACGGTGGCGGGACTAAGCGGATCGAAGGCGTCGCCGGTGGTGCGCGGGAAGAGTTCGCGATGGCGGCCGAAGCCCGGCGGGCGCGGCGGGATGGCATCCAGCACCTGCTTGGGCACGGCGAGCTCGGCGGGTTTCAGGGTGCCGGCCAGCGCGTCCAGGGCCTTGCGCTGGTTGGCGGCGGTCTCCCACTTGATCCCGGTTCGCCCGTCGCCGCGCATGGCGTAGATGTAATCCTGGCCGGCCACCATGGAGGCGGCGGATTCCACCGCGTAGCGGTGATACATGAAGATGGGGACGAGCGGTTCTTCGATGGTGGCCATGGGGGCGCCGGTGCGGATGGTGCGCTCGCCGAGGCGGGAGAGGGCGGCGCGGCGCACCTTCATGAGGCGGTTAAGTTCGTCGGCCTGATTGACGCCGTTGGACCATTGATCGACTTTCGGGTGGAGGTCGGTGTCCTGGTTGGTCATGTAGCGCAGGTCCCGGGCCCAGGCGTCATTGAGGATCTTGGAAAGCTCGGCGGGTTCGTCGCCCTTGGGCAGGACGCGGTATCCATAGTTGATGGCGACCTTGTCCCAATCGCCGATGCGCGCCGGGTAGGCTTCGGAGATATCGATGGAGCCATCGTCGCGCAACTTCTCCTGCGGGTGCGGGTAGTCCATCACGGAAATCCAGCCGAGCGAGCTGTCGTAGTAGTTGTGGCCGAGGCCGAGGGTGTGGCCGACTTCGTGGGCGGCGAGCTGGCGGATGCGGGCGAGGGCGGTCTGGTAGAGGATGGGGGGCTTCTCGTTGCCGGTGTTGTAAGGTGACAGGAGGCCCTCGAAGATGAGGTAGTCCTGGCGGTCGCGGAGGGAGCCGAGGGTGACGGTGGCTTTGATGATCTCGCCGGTGCGCGGGTCGGCGACGGTGCCGCCCATGCTCCAGCCGCGGGTGGAGCGGTGGACCCAGTTGATCATGTTGTAGCGGATGTCCATGGGGTCGGCGCCGTCGGGGAGGACGGCGACCTGGAAGGCGTTGCGGAATCCGGCGGCTTCGAAGGCCTGGTTCCACCAACTGGCGCCTTCGACGAGGGCGCGGCGGACGTCCTCGGGCGCGCCGGGGTCGACCCAATACTGGATGGGCTTGACGGGGTCGGAGATGGCGGCGGAGGGGTCCTTTTTCTCGAGGCGGTGGCGGCGAAGGTAGCGCTTGACCATGGGTTCGCCGATGGGGGTGCTGTAATCGACGAAGGAGAGGCCGCCGTAACCGGCACGCGGGTCGTCGTAGCGGGGCTGGTAGTTGGCGTCGGGCAATTCGACGAGGGAATAGTGTTCGCGGAGGGTGACGGCTTCGGCGGTGGGAGTGACGCTAGAAACGGTGCCGGAGAAGAGTCCGCCGCCACGGCCGCCGCGACCGGCAGCGGCCGCGCCTGGGGCGGCGGGGGTGGCGACGACGATGGGGGGCGGTCCCTGGTTGGGGCTGGCGAAACCGCCGCCGCGTCCGCCGCCGGTCTCATTGGTGAAGGTGAGAGTGACTTCGATCTCGGTGTTCTTGGGGAAGGCTTTGGTGCGCGGCAGGTAGACGGCGCTGCGCGAGCGATCGACGCGGTAAAGGGCGGCGCCGGAGGCGAGCGAGCCGCCGGCGCCGTGGCCGTCGCGGAGGAAGAAATCGGTGGCGTCGACGAGGACGCGGCCATTGCTCTCGGCGGCGACGGTGAAGCCCCAGAGGATGGACTTGGCGAAGGAGTCCTCGACGGAGCGGCGTTCGGCGAGGTTGGGGCTGGAGGAGCGGAAGTTCTCATTGCCCTGGACCATGAGGACGCGGGGGCCGACGCGCTCGAAGGAGACGATCTTGCCGCTGCCTTCCTGTCCGCGGTCGAGGCCGATGTCGTTGGAGCCGAGTCCGGCGGCGAGGCCGGTGGCGTAGAGGACGGGGGTGTCGAGGCGGGGGATTTCCAGCCAGAGGTTGCCGGTGCGCTCTTCCCAATAGACGGGGAAGAAGCCGTCGAGCTTCTGCATGCCGGTGGCGGTGCGTTCCTCGATGGTGGGGATGCGGGCGAGCGGTTGCGCGGCGGCGCCACGTCCGGGTTGCTGGGCGTGGAGGGAGGCGAGGAGACAGAGGGCGGCGAATGAAAGACGGAGCATCAGGGAGAGGACCTCAGGGAACTATTGTATACGGGCGGGGGGAGGGAGGGAGGAGGGCTACCGTTGCGGCGAGGGCTGACTCCCCTTGTGATATGCTTACTCGCATTGAGGAGGGTTCCCATGCAACCAGCGATGGCTGTCGACGCCGCGCCAAACCCGGGAATTATTTTTGAGACACTGCTGGCCCATCAGCGTTCCGCCGCGCTGCGGACCGCCATTGAACTGGATGTATTTCGCGCCGTGGGCGAAGGTCCCGCCGACGCTGCGACGCTCGCCACGCGGTGTTCCACGTCGCAGCGCGGCATGCGCATTCTGTGCGATTTCCTGACGATCATCGGGTTGCTGGCAAAACAGGATGGCGTGTACAGCCACACGCCAACCAGCGCGATGTTCCTGGATCCGCGCTCGCCCACATCGCTGCATGCGACGGCGCGTTTTTTGGGCCTGGCGGAGATGAGGACGACCTACGATGAGCTGACGGAGATCGTGCGCAGCGGCCGCACCTCGCTTCCGGGGGAGGGCAGTGTGGAGCCGGACAACCCGATCTGGGTGGATTTCGCGCATGGGATGGCGCCCATGATGGCGCCGCTGACCGGACCGCTGGGCGGCATCGTATTGCACGGGCGCACGGGAGCGATGCGGGTTCTGGATATCGCCGCCGGGCACGGCCTGTTCGGGATTGAAATCGCGAAACAGAACCCAGAGGCGCACATCGTGGCGCTGGACTGGGCGCGGGTGCTCGACGTGGCGTGCGAGAACGCCTGCCAGGCGGGCGTGGGCGAGCGCTACCAGCGGTTGCCGGGCAGCGCGTTTGAAGTGGACTACGGCGGTCCCTACGATGCGGTGCTGTTGACGAACTTCCTGCATCACTTCGATGTGGCGACGTGCGTGGGGCTGCTCAAGAAGGTGCGCGCCGCGCTGAAGCCGGGCGGCGTCTCGGCCACGTTGGAATTCGTGCCCAACGAAGACCGGATCACGCCGCCCATGGCGGCGGGCTTCAGCCTGACCATGCTGATCTCGACAGCCGCCGGCGACGCCTATACTTTTCGCGAACTGGAAGCGATGCACCGGGAGGCGGGCTTCGGCCGGATCCAGGCACACCCTGTGGCGCACAGCCCGCACACCGTGGTCACCGGCATCGCCGGGTGATATTGAGATTCGCGACTGGGTGCGAAAGAGCCGCCTAAAAGGCGGCTGCAGCCAGGATTGGCTGCCCACTTTTGTCACACAGTAATACTGCTCCCCAACTACCGCCGTCAACGCCCGAAACTGCGCGCTCGCAATTCTTCCACGGCATGGAACCAATCTTCTTGCGGTGGGCGGGACTCCCCGCTGTGACGATATCCGGTCACGTGACCATATAGCGTTACCCGCCTGGGACCTCCCAGAGCGCGGTGTCCCGGTTTGACCGTTTGGCGCCCTAACTGCGTTGAAATATTCCGTCCGGACACGTTCGGCCCTCGTCCTGCTCTAGAGGGAGATGGACAAATGGAAACCACAAACATCAGCCCGGTAGCCAAATCCGCGGCGACCGCCAATGGTCAGCCTGCAACCCCTCCCACGGATGATCATTTAAAATTTCGAGCCTTCCTCGAGCGGCGCAGACTGTGGCTGATTGGCGCACTCCTCTGCGCCGGTACGGGCGCGTTGGTCTATCACTGGGCGTTTGGCAAAGCCAAGGTACTCTATTCCACCGCTGCCGTCGAACGCGGCGATATCGAAAGCACGGTCGTGGCGGCCGGCATCCTGCAGCCCGTCAACTATGTCGATGTCGGCGCTCAGACCTCCGGCAAACTGAAATCGCTGAAGGTCAAGCGCGGCGATCGGGTGGTAGCCGACCAGTTGCTCGCCGAAATCGACCCGGTTCTGGCGGATACCGCGCTCACGGCGGCTAACGCAACGCTCGAAAACATGACTTCGCAACGCGCTCTGAAACAGGCGCAGCTTGCGCTCACCAAAGTGCTGCGCGACCGCAACGAGGAACTCTATACGGACACGGTAATCTCCAAGAACGACCGTGACGTGACCCGGACCAATTTCGATGTCGCTTCCGCCGACGTCGCTGCGCTCTCGGCGCAGATGAAGCAAGCGTCGGCGGCGGTAGACACCGCGAAAGCCAATCTGGGTTATACCAAAATCACCGCGCCGATGGCCGGTGAAGTCGTTTCCATCAGCATGCTGGAAGGGCAAACACTCAACGCCAATCAGCAGGCGCCGAATATCCTGCGGATTGCCGACCTGAGCACTATGACGGTGTGGGCGCAAGTCTCGGAAGCCGACATTGTCCGCGTCAAGGTCGGCCAGGACGTATATTTTACCGTCCTTGGCCAGCCCCGGCGCTGGAACGGCAAGATCAGGCAAATCCTCCCCAGCCCGGAAATCATCAACAACGTGGTGTTCTACGACGCGCTGTTCGATATTCCGAATCCGGAGCGTGAACTCAATATCCAGATGACGGCGCAAGTCTTCATCGTGTTGGCACAGGCCAAGGGCGCTTTGCTGATACCGGCCGCCGCCATCGGCAATGCCGCCGAAGGCACGGCAACCAATGTACAGGTGCTCAAAGCCGATGGCGCCGTCGAGCGCCGCGCCATCAAGATCGGCATCAAGAGCGAAATCTCAGCCGAGGTCACCGAAGGTCTCAAGGAGAAGGAACAGGTCGTGATCCGGGAAATCACGGCGCCGGGCACTAAGAAAAGCGCCCTGACCGTTCGGAAGGGCCCTTGATGCCGTCCCCACTGCTCGAATTGAATGCGATCGGCCGCACCTATACGTCGGGCGGCGTGCCGCTGACCGTGCTCACGGATGTAAGCCTAACGATTCAGAGCGGCGAATTCGTCGCCATTATGGGCGCTTCCGGCTCGGGCAAGTCCACCCTCATGAACATCATCGGCTGTCTCGACAAGCCGTCCAGCGGCGCCTATCGCATCCGCGGCGTCGATGTTGCCAGTCTCAACGGCGATGCCCTGGCAGCACTGCGCCGCGATACCTTTGGCTTCATCTTCCAGCGCTATAACCTGATGAGCGATCTGAGTGCCGTCGAAAACGCGGAAGTTCCCGCCGTCTACCGCGGCATGGAGAAGCCTCAGCGAGATGCGCGCGCCAGTGACTTGTTGCGCGAACTCGGACTCGGCGACCGCCTCCAACACCATCCCAACCAGCTCTCCGGCGGCCAGCAACAGCGCGTCAGCATCGCCCGCGCGCTCATGAACGGCGGGCCCGTGATCCTGGCCGATGAACCTACCGGAGCGCTCGACAGCCAGGGTGGCAGGGAGGTCATGGCCATTCTGGTGAAGCTGCACGGGCAAGGGCACACCATCATTGTGGTGACCCACGACAGCGACATCGCCGCTTACGCGCACCGCATCGTTCGCATTACCGATGGGCGTATCACCTCCGACGAGCGGCAGAACGGGGAGGCCGGTAATCAGGCGCAGACCGGCGAATCCGCGATGGAGGCCAAGCCGGGTGTGGCAGTCCTCGGCGAAGCTCTGAAGATGGCGCTGCGTTCCCTTCTGCACAATCGGCTGCGGACCGCGCTGACCATGCTGGGTATCATCATCGGCGTCGCCTCGGTGGTCGCGCTGATGGCCATCGGCAACGGCGCCAAGCAGGACGTCCTGGAGCGCATACAGGCCATGGGCACCGACCTGTTGACCATCGAGCGCGGACCGCCCGCCGTGCGCGCCGCAGCCGGAATCGTGACCAGTTTCCTGCCCGAAGATCTGCCCTTTATCGCCAGTGTGCCGGGCGTCGCCATGACGGTTCCGGAAACCAATCTGTCTTCGCTGATACGCTTTGGCGACCAGGACTTGACGGTCACGGTGGTCGGAACCGGCGAAGACTTTCCGGGGGTGCACGATTGGCCGCCGCAGTCCGGCGTCTTCTTCTCGGCGGAACATGTCACGCGCTATGCCCAGGTCGTCACCATCGGCCAGACCGTGGCCAACAACCTGTTCCCGAATGGCGCCAATCCGCTGGGTCAGTATCTGCTCATTGGCAACGCCCCTTTCATGGTCATTGGCGTGCTGAGCAGCAAAGGCTCGACCGCGCGGGGAGACGATATGGATAACTCCGCCTGGCTGCCCTACACAACCGCCGGAGCGCGCATCTTTGGACAACGCTTTTTCCAGCACATCATCGTGAGAGTGAAACCGGGCGCGGACATGAGCGTGGTGCAGGCTACACTCCACACGCTGCTGATGAAGCGCCATCGCAAGGAAGACTTTAACATTCGTAACATGGCCGATACCATCGCCACGGCCAATGAAACGCAGAACACACTCACCTATCTGCTGGCGGCGATTGCCGTGATCTCGCTGGTGGTTGGCGGCATTGGCGTGATGAACATCATGCTCGTCTCGGTCACCGAACGGACACGCGAAATCGGCATCCGCATGGCCATTGGAGCGCGCGGCTTCGACGTGTTGTTTCAGTTTCTGACCGAGGCCGTGATGGTCTGCTTTATCGGCGGCCTGGCGGGTGTCGTCGTCGGCATTGGCGGCGGTTTATCCACCTCCGCGATTGCCGGCTGGCGCGTGATTTTTACGCTTGGACCGATCGTCATTGCCTTCGCGTGTGCTTTTCTGACGGGCATCGTATTTGGCTATCTCCCGGCCAGAAAAGCCGCACAACTCGACCCCATCGAGGCGCTGGCCCGGGATTAGAAACGTCATCCATCAAAATCCCCTGTGGCATAAGGCTCCGCCTTGTGCATCCGAGCGAAGCTCGGACGGATTTTTCCTCCGCGATCTCCGCTCCCTCCGCGCTCTCTTTGCCTTAGATTTTCTCTGCGCTTCCTCAGCGGTCTCCGCGTCTCTGCGTTGAACCGGCCCCTTCCCTCTCCAAAACTTCCCCCTCCGCGCTCGAAGCTGCATCCCGGCGCTGGCGCCAGCGCGTGCTATGATGTGGCAGAGAAGCTATTCTTTGGAGGAAATGAAACCATGGGTCCGCTGGGTTGGCCGGAAACGGTTTTCATCTTTTTCCTCGCTCTGATCCTCTTCGGTCCGAAGAAATTGCCGGAGTTGGGTCGTACCGTGGGAAAAGCATTGACCGAGTTCCGTCGCGCATCGAGCGAACTGAAGTCTACGTTCGATCGCGAAATGAAAAGCCTGGAACAGGAGACGGAGTCGTTTAAGGAAATTTCGAATCAGTTTCAGTCTGATACGTACAACTACGATTACTCGTCCTATGAATCCACATATGAGGGTTCGTATGGTAACGAAAACCACGATTCTACTGTCACCAGCTCACCCACTCTAAGCGTATCCGCACCTCAGGACGCTGAATCACCAGCCGGTTTGCCGGAAGGCACGGTTGCTCATGGCTCGGAAATCGCCGCCACCGGCGAATCCGGCGGACATGTTCCGGAAGTATCGGCGCATGATTCGTCGGCCGCTCACCTCGAGCAACTGCCACCTGCGACGACATCCCCGGCCGAACATCACACTTAGCGAATGAATCCATCCGAAGAGCAGAAGGGGACCTCCGTTCCCCCGGCCGGGGAAGCGTCTTCTACCGGGAGTGTGCCGGCAGGAGCGCCGGATGCGTCGCAGCCGGATCATGCGGCGTCTCCGGAGCCGCCGGTGCAGCCGGCCGATCCCCTGGATAGCTACCAGGATGGATATCCCCACGAGCCCGCTCCCGAGCCTCCCGCTCCACCGCCTGTCGCGGTGCAGGCCCTAGCTACCCTTCCGCGGCGGCCCGGCGGGGGCGCTAAAACTCCGCCGCCACCTCCGCCCCCATCCGGCGGCGATGGTGGCGACGAGGACGATGACGGCATGCTCCGTATGTCGTTCCTCCAGCATCTGGAAGAGCTCCGCACTCGCATCATACGCGCCCTCATGGGAGTGGCTGTCGCTTTCGTTTTGAGCCTCACCTACTGCAGCCAGTTGTGGGACATTGTCTGCCGGCCCGCCGTTGCGGCGCTCAAGACGCTGGGATATAAGGAACAAAACCTGGTCCAGATCGAACCGATGGAAGCCTTCAATATCATCTGGTTTAAACTGCCGGTTTTGTGCGCCAT
>JADGNT010000120.1 GCA_017883345.1 Candidatus Solibacter sp.
CGCCGCGCTCCTTGCCGAAGCCGATCGTCTTGGCGATCCGCAGATTCACATTGAACTGTCCCGGACCGCGTCCGTAGTTGCGCGCGAGCAACCGCTCGCCCGGCGTGGGGTTCGGATCCAGCAGCCCGTACGCCGTTTGGATCAGGCCCGGCTTGGCGGGATCGGCAGCGATGCCCGGCCGCCCATTGAACAGCGTGGTGCCGTACAGGTCGCTGCCGGCCGTGATGTCGAACGGCGCGCCGGTTTGCGCCACCACGAATGGGCTGATGCGCACCGCCCACTTCAAACTGATCGAGCCGCCGACGGTGAAGCGGTGGTGCACGTCCGTGGACGCCGGAGCGTACTCGCCCGCGAAGTTGTAGGGATTCGCCGGAAAGGTGCCCATCCCGTCCGTGTTGCTCCTCGCGTGGTTGTACACGTAGAAGCCGAAGAGCGAAAGCCCGGCGTTCAGCTTCGCGTTGACGTTGGCGATCACCTGGTTCTGGTTGTAAATGCCGGAGGACTCCATCAACTCCACCGGCCCGGGATGCCCCAGCGGAAACAGCCCGCTGTTCGCCACTGCCGGATTGTACGTGCCGGGCAGCGGCGCGTTGATGTCTTGCGAGCGGAAGAGGTGCAGCCCGTGCGAGTTCGTATAGGTCAATGCCATGGTGGTGTTGGCGGGCAATTGCCGCTCGATGGTGACCGCCGATTGCAGGATGTACGGCGCCCGTAGCGCCGCGCTGATCGCCTGCGTCACCTGCGTGGATTGGAAGCCCGGCAACATGGCGGGTGACGGCACGTTGGGGAAGAAGTCGGGGTTCGGGACCACGAACTGCTGCTGCACCAGCCCGTTGAAGCGCTGCGCGGCCAGCGTATTGCCGAGTCCGAGGCGGTCGTAGAAGATGCCGAAGCCGGCGCGCAGCACGGTTTTCGCGCGCTTCTGCCCGCTGCCGCCCGGCGCCCAGGCAAACGCCAGGCGCGGCGCAAAATCGCGCCAGTCGTGGATGTTGGTTTGCGTCTCGTAGCGCAGGCCCAGGTTGAGCGTCAGATTCGGCCGCACGCGCCACTCGTCGCCCACGAAGACACCCACGTCCAGTTGGCGCACCGCAAGCTCCGCTCTGCCAGCGTTCATGGTGAACTGCGTGGCGCCTCCGCCCAGCGCGCGGATCTCGGCCGGCGTATCGCCGAGCTGCTGGAAGAGCAGCGTCCGCCGGTAGCGCTCGATCGACGTGATGAGCGCCATCTGCGATTGGCCGTTCGCACCAAGGACGGGTTGATTCCGCGCATCGAGCACCGGCGCCAGTGCGCCGCCGCCGAAGGTGAAAGTCCCGTTGAAGTTCTGCGGCGAGACGCTGTCATCCGTCTGGCCGCGGAGCCGCACGCCGAATCGCCAGGAGTGCCGGCCTTTCAACATCGAGCTGTAGTTCTGCAGCTCGTAGCTGTTCTGCGTGTCGAACGTGCGCCCCAACGCCGTTCCGCCGCCGTTGAACGATTGCAGCACCAGCGTCGCGGGACTCAGGCTGTTGGCGAGCGCCTGCGTCGCGCTGCGGTAATACTGGAAGCGCGTCTCGTTGACCGCCGAGCCGATCAACGCCGTGTCCGCCGCCTGCACCGTCTGGTTGGTGAACTGCGAGTGGTACCCGCGCGAGATCAGGTCGAAGCCGCCGATCCCGTTGTCGCGCACGTCCGAGTGCGTAATTCCGTACCGGAACATCAGCGTATGGTTCTGGCCGAGTTGGTAGTCCACCCGCGGGCTGATGTTGGTGAACCGGCCGGGCGTGGTGACGATGCCCGCGAACGGCTTTGTCGCCAGCGTCTGCGCATCGATTGTGACGGCGTTGGTGATCGAGCCGTTATCCACCATGTTGCGCTGTGCATCCAGCGTGAAGGACGAGTTTTTGGTCAGCGGCCCGCCGGCGCTGCCTTCGAATTCATTCAGCAGGAAGGGCGCTTTGGTGGGCGAGTATGGGTTGCGCGTGTTCCAAAAGTCGTCGGCGAAATTCCATTGCGCCGACCCGCGATACTTGTCGGAGCCCGGCTTGGTGAAGATTTCGATCTTGCCGTAGCCCAGCTTGTCGTACTCCGGCGAAAACGGGTTCTGGTTGATGCGAATCTCGCGGATCGATTCCTTCGGCGGAAGCTGGCCGCCGCTGAAGCCGTCCACGAAGATCGATCCGCCGTTGGGACCGGCCGAGGGCCCCGCCAGCGCCGCCAGGTCGGCTGCCAAATCGTCCGGGTCGTCCGAAAGCGCCTCCAGGTCGGCGCCGCGCAGCACCACCGCGCCGGCGCTGCCGGAGGAATCGGTGGTCAGCGCCGGCCCGGAAGTCTCCTGCACCGTCACCTTCTCCAAAATCGACGCCACCGTCAACATCAGGTTCAGCGACTGCGAGCCCGAGAGCAGCGTCACCTTGGCGGGTTGGGCCTGCGACAGTTCGGGCGCAGACGCCTGCACCGTGTAGTCGCCGGGCGTCACGCCGGCGAATGTGTAGGACCCGTTGTTGTCCGTCACCGCGCGCTTCACCGCGCCCGATTGACCGTTGAGCGTTACCTTCGCGCGCGGAATCACCGCGCCGCTCTCGTCGGTGACTTGCCCGCGAAGCGTCGCGGTCTGAGCGATAAGAACCTGCGAAAACAGGAAAGCGATGACCAGAGAATAGAGAAACTTCAATTCGGCACCAATATCAGGAGGCTACCAAAACGTGGGGCAGCCCGCCAAATGCGGCGGACTGCCCCATCGGCCCGTTGGTTACCCTCGGTTTACTTCCCAACCACGAGAATGGAAAACGAATCCGGCAGCATCGGTGCGCGGCCGCCACGGCCACCACCCTGCTTCGGCGCATCCTTGGGTGCATCCGCGGGCGGGGCCGGCGGCGGACCGTACTCGGCGGCGATCAGCAGGATGTGGTCCGTCTTGCTGTCCAACGTCAGTGTTTTGGCACGAGGCATGGTCTTCAGGTCCTGTTCCACCACGAAGCTGGTAGGGCTGTTTTCCTTGATGACACTCAGCGTGCCATCGCCGTTGGAGCTGAATGCTTCCATGGTCTTGGGGTTGAATGTGGCGCCATCGGTGCCGCTGCCGATCGGCAGGGTCGCGAGGATTTTTCCGTCGTCGGAATTGAGCACCACCATCGTGGCGGGGTTGTGGCAGGTGGCGAAGAGTACGTGATTCTTTACATCGAATGCCAACCCACCGGGCCCGCCACCCTTGCCGGCAAGATCATACACCGCGGTTACCTTGAGTGTCTTGGCGTCCACGGCGGCAATCTTGTCCTTGTCTTCCAGATCGACGTACAGGTGACCTTTCCCGTCGCTGACGGCCTGCTCCGGAGCGCCGCCCAGATCGAGCGTGCCCACCACCGATCCGTCCTTCGCGTCGATCACCGTCGCATTGGGCTGGCTGTGACTGAAAACCCAGACCCGCTGGTTGAATGGGTCGAAGAGAATGCCATCCGGGTTGCCTTGCACATCGATGGTCTTGATCGTCGCCAGGGTCTTGGTATCCCACATCACAACCGGCTTGCTGCTGGCGAAGCCGTGATTCGATTTGGGGTCAACCGCCGCTCCACGGGCGCTGGCCTTGGGGATTTCGCCAACCGGCTCCAGCGTATCGAGATTAAAGACATTGATTCGCGGAGTAGGACCGGAGCGCGGGACGTATAACCGGCGCCCGGCGTCGTCCGCATAGACATAGTCAAAGCCGCCGTCGCCGCCGACCTTGGCCGTTTTCAATACCTTATAAGGACCGGCGGTTGGAGCCTGCTGGGCCAAGCCGATGAACGCTACCATCGCGATCCCGGCTGCAAATATCAGGGAAACTTGTCGCATGTGATGCCTCCTCAAGTTGGGTCTCGCCAAATGGAACACACGCTACCCGCTACAGATTATGCCGGATGGTAGATGAACAAGCGATGAACTCTGCACGGGTTGGGTTAGGGAACAGCAAGAGGCAGCCCTTTCAGCCAGTTTTCAGATTCCTGCCTTACCATGAAGTCGATGGAAAACGAATTGCCAATCGGAAGCTGTTCCGTACGTGCCCGTCTGCTGCCCGGTGTGTTGCTCCTGCTGTGCCCGCTTCCGTTCCGCGCGCAAACCAGTGCAGGCACGCTTCGCGTTCAGGTTACCGATCAATCGGGCAGCGCAGAAGCTCGCGCTTACGAGAACTCGCCACCCCGACCTTAGATCACGCCTTGATCCGGCTGTCGATCCCCTTCGCGGCGCCGACAGATCCGGAACCCTCAGCCGGCTACGCTATCCAAGTACAGGATCACGCCCCTGTATTTATGGACGTGCTTACCAATCTTTGTAGTTCATCTGAAATTTTGTCGGGTGGCAGAACGAAATCGACACAGCCTGAAGCCTGAGCACTCAGAGGCATGTCGTCTACTTCGGCGGACATGTCCTGAGCAAAGGTTGTTCCTCCCTTTGCCTTGATGTGCTTGCATCCCTCACTACCGTCGCCATCGTACCCAGAGAGGATAATGCCGATCGCACGCGCCCCCATAGCCTCTGCTAAAGAAGTCAAAAACACATTAATCTGCTCGTTCCTCCTAGTGCGCGGGGAGACGACTTTGAAGGTATAGCTCTCAATTAGAAGATCCGCGTCCGGAGGAATCACGTAGACGTGATTCCTCCGGATCGGCATCGCCGCGGAAGCCACCATTACTGTCATTTTCGTGTGATGCGACAGAATTTGAGCCAACTGACTATTGGCGGTCGGCGTAATATGAGCAACAATGACAAAGGCCATACCTGTATTGGACGGCAGGGCGTCCAGGAGCGCCTTATATGCCTTAAGCCCCCCAGCCGAGCCGCCAATGCCGACAATGAAGTTAGGATGTAATGTTCCCATGACCCACCTCAGATCTTCAGCTTTCCACCTGGCACTTTTACCTTGTTTTGACTCATTGTTCTTCTCTCAGTAATCCTTTTACCAACCTTCTCTTTCTGACTGGAGGGCCTGCGGTAGCATCGGCATCCATTGGTACTAAGTCTATTCCGTTATCGCTCAAAATCAATTTGTGGACGTCACTGGAGTGGCCCATGCCACGAGACTTAACAATGTAAAGTCCACGAATGCGTCTTTTCCCCTCATCTTCTTCTAATTCTCTAACTACTATCCAAGTGTCAATCAAAGACGAGACGCCGATTTCGCCGCTAGTGTCGTTTTGTGCGGTTGAAGAAACAAGACTTGTAAAAAATCCGGTTATGCCCTTGGATTTTAGAACATCAATCATGCGAGTGAGCATGGATTGAATTTCAAGTGGGTTCCCCTGTCCAATGAGACTTGTCAGGGGATCGATGACAACAGATTTTGGTTTGAAATCCGCAATGATCTTGTATAAATCGAGTAAATGCATCTCTAAACCAAAAAAGGAAGGTCTAGTAGACACAATCTTTAAGAGCCCTGTTTTTATCAATGGTTCAAAATGAAAACCTATAGAACTCATGTTTTGAATGAGTTGCCCTGAAGATTCTTCATAAGACAAGAAAAGGCACCGTTCTCCACGTTTACAGCATTCTATTGCGAATGCAGCCGCGAGGCTTGTCTTTCCAGTGCCCGCGGTACCTGAAGCGAGTACCGTGCTGCCTCTAGTATAACCTGAACCCTTGAACATCTTATCTAACGATGGAATTCCTGTCGAAACTCTCTTGTTTGTGCCTGGTTGATCGAGTCCCGCGGAAGTGATAGGAATTACCGAAAGTCCATCGTTATCGATTACGAAGGGATATTCGTTTGTTCCATGCTTTGAACCGCGATATTTCATTACACGAATCCTACGGGTGGCAATTTGTTCCCTAACTCTGTTATCCAGGAGAATTACGCAATCGGAAATGTACTCCTCCAGGCCATGACGAGTATAAGAACCTTGTCCCGGCTCTCCGGTAATGATTGCGGTAACTTGTTTTTCCTTAAGCCATCGGAAAAGTCTTTTTATCTCTAAGCGAAGAATGCCAGCATCCGTGAGGCCGGCAAAGAGAGATTCAATAGAATCCAAAACAACACGTTTGGCGCCAATGGAATCAATAGCATGGTCTAAACGAATGAACAGGCCTTCAAGATTAAAGTCGCCTTTCTCTTGAATGTCTCTGCGGTCCAAAAGAACATATTCAATCAGAATCTGTTTTTGTGAAACAAGCCCTTGTAAATCCAGGTTGAGAGAATCCACGTCTTCATAAAGTTCATCTTCTGTCTCTTCAAATGACATGAAGATGCCTGGCTCGTTGTAGTTGATCGCGCCATTGATTAAAAAATCAATCCCCAAAAGGGTTTTTCCAGAGCCGGCACTTCCAGAAATTAGAGTGGTTCTATTTTTCGGAAGCCCGCCTTCTGTAATTTCGTCAAAGCCTTTGATGCCGGTGGGGCACTTGTGTGGTTGATGACGATTAAAGACCTTTGTTTTCTTCGGCGTTTTAGGCATACAACAATACTTACTCCCATATAGAATAGCACGAGATTGGCGTGGGTTCCGGACCCCTGATGGTCCTGGAACCCATGGACTGCATCGTCCTGTCGCGCGAGAAGTAGGGGCAGAAGCGAGCGACGCCCCTTTCATGCAGTTTTCAGATTGCCGCCGTACCAGTCAGCGGGGGCTCCCCCCAGTTGCTCTCCTACACCAATCAGGATCGCTTCGAGCTGCAAAACTTCACCAGGCTGGTCAGCGGCAAACACAATATCCGGTGGGGCGGTTTGCTCCGTGCCATCTCGCTCCACGACCGGGCGACGCAGAACTACGCCGGCACCTTCACCTTCACTTCGCTCGACAGCTACCGGCTGACCGTGCTTGGCTTCGAGCAGGGGCTGACGCCCCGGCAGATCCGCGCGTCGGGCGGCGGCGCCAGCCAGTTCTCCATTTCCGGCGGCGATCCGGTGGTGGCTATCCGGCAGGCCGATTTCGGCTTCTTCCTGCAGGATGACTGGAAACTGCGGCCCAACTTCACGCTGAGCGGCGGATTGCGGTACGAAGCGCAGACGCACAGCGGAGACCGCTCGGATTTCGGGCCGCGCATCGGATTCGCCTGGGGATTGGGAAGCGTCAAGGGCAAGGCGGCGAAGAACGCGATCCGTGGCGGATTTGGCATGTTCTACGACCGCCTGGGCGAAAGCCTGACGCTGGACGCGCTGCGCCTCGATGGGGTTCGTCAGCAGCAGTTCCTGCTGCCGTTCCCGGATTTCTATCCGGCCGTTCCCTCGACACAGACTCTGGCCGGGAACGCACAGCCCCAGGCCATCCGCCAGGTGGATGCGCAATGGCGCGCCCCCATGCCGATTCAGGCGGCCATCGGCTTCGAACGTCAACTGCCGAAGAACATCACGCTATCGACCAACTACATCCATTCCCGCGGCGTCCGCGTGCTGCGCTCGCGCAACATCAACGCAGCCCTTCCCGGAAGCGGACTGCATCCCTATGGCGGGGTCGACAGTATCTATCTGTACGAGACCAGCGCGCTTTACCGGCAGAACCAGATCGTCACCAACCTGCATGCGCGCGTGAGCCCGAAACTCACCCTCTCGGGCTTTTACGCCCGGGGCCGGGCCAATAGCAATAGTGACGGAGCCGGCACCTTTCCGGCGAACCAATACGACCTTTCCCCGGAGTATGGGCGTGCGGGCTTTGACGTGCGGCATCGCGTCCAGTCGAACGGTTCGATCTCGATGCCGTGGGGGCTTCGCCTCAGTCCTTTCCCGACGGTGGCGTCGGGCCGTCCCTACAACATCACGGTGGGCCGCGATCTCAACGGAGATTCCCTGTACCTCGATCGGCCCGCATTTGGACGCTCCACCGGGTTGATGGGTGGTGGACAAGGCGGGAACCGGCGGTTCGATCTTCAACTGCGGTACGATTTTTGACGGAGGAGCAATCATGACTGGAAACCATGCCGGCAGTGCCATCGCGTGCGCCATTCTGACCATCGCGGCTTTCGCGCAAACCCAACCGGCCGGCAGCCGCAGCCAGATCTCCGGCACCGTCACCAACGCCGGCACCAGCATCCCACAGCTCTCGCTGAAAAGCGATCAGGGCGCCGACGTCGCCATCACCATCACGGACCGCACCATCATTCTACGCATTCCCCCCGGCGAAACGGATGCCCGAAAAGGCGCCAGGATCGCACTATCGGACGTCACCGCGGGCGACCGCGCGGTGATCGTCGGCCCCGCGCCCGCCGACCCCAAGACCTGGGTCGCCACCGCTGTCCTGGTAATGACCAGGAGCGACGTAGCCAGCCTCCGGCAGAAGGACCAGGAAGATTGGAAGAAGCGCGGAATCACCGGAATGGTGACCGCGGTGGATCCGGCAGCCGGGACGGTCGCCATCCGCGGCGGCCAGCACAGCTATATCGTGCGGCCTTCGGACAAGACGGCATACCTGCGCTACTCGCTCGATTCGCCGCGCTTCGCCGATGCCAGGCCCAGCACTTTCGCCGAAATCAAAACCGGCGACCAGATGCGGGTCCTGGGCAATAAGACCGAGGATGGCGCCACCATTCAGGCCGAAAAGATCGTCTTCGGGTCCTTCCGCCAGATCGCAGCCACCATCACCTCCGTCAATCCGCAGGCCGGCGAACTCTCCGTCAAGGATCTCGCCACGAAGAAGCCGCTCACCATGACGGTCGATTCCAATTCCACCATGAAGAGACTGCCGGAGCAGGCAGCGCGCACCCTGGCGCGGCGTTATGCCCCGGGGGTGCAGCCGGCCGGAGCCGGAAATGGCTCTGGCGACGTCAGCCAGATGCTGGATAACCTCCCGGCTATGCCGCTATCCGAATTGAAGCCCGGCGACGCCATTATGGTGAGCACCACCCAGGGCAGCACTCCGGGGCGCGTCACCGCCATCATGTTGTTGGCAGGCGTGGAACCCTTGCTCACCGCCTCCTCCACCGCCACGCGCGACATCCTGAGCGGGTGGAGCATCGGCGGCGCCGCGGACACGGGCCAGTAAGGAGAGCCGGAAATGCGCCCTCTCACTTGCCGAGGGAACGCGCCCGGTTCCGATCCAGCCATTCCATCGCCGGCGCCGGGCCTGCGATCTGGCCGCGCAGCACGGCCATCAGCAGGTCGGCAGTCAGCACCGCATTGAACTGCTGCGTGTACTCGATTCCCTCCTTCTGCGAAGCCAGCTTCAGGAGATAGGGAATCCGGGGGTCGCTCTTACCATCCAATTGCCGGGCTTCGCGATAAGGATGATCGCTGGTGAAGAGCACCGTCGTCGCTTCCCAGGTGCCGGCGTTCTCCATGCTGCGGCGGATCTCGCCCACCGTCCGATCCAGCAGCGCCAGGCTGTCCACGTATCCGGCGATGGGAGCGTTGCCGAGAGTAAACTCTCCGGTCTTGCGATTGTAAGCGTGCGGCGCGTGAGGGACGGGCAGATGCACCAGCGTGAAGCCGAAGTTGGTATCGTTCGCCAGGTTCTCCGCCTCGCGCAGAATCGCGTGATAGACGTTGGTCTGCTGTTCGGCGGCCAACGGGCGGCCGAAGAGAGAAAGCAAGGTGGTTTCGAACAGACTGCGCGCCTGGTGCGGCAGAATCTGCCAGAAGCTGTCCCCCATACTGTTGTATTGCATGGCCATCGGCCGCCAGGTGCAGTAGCTCAGGCCGCTAAGCACGCGGCACGCCGGATGAAACCATTCCACCAGGGCGGTGTTGATGCCCAGCCCTCCGGCGCGCTGGAAAATATTGGGCTGCGCGCTCCAGGGCACCAGGTGTCCTTCCCCGGCGTGATGGTACAACTGTAGTTCCCGCGGACCATCCCAGACGACCCAGTCCACCAACCGGCCTCCGTAATACGCCGGCATCGAAATCGGTGTTTCCGGTCCGGGCGGAAGCGCATTGCC
>JADGNT010000121.1 GCA_017883345.1 Candidatus Solibacter sp.
GATGCCGATTTCATTGGCGAAAAGCGGGTCCAGGGGGACCCGCGCGGACCAGGGGGTCCGCCCCACAATTTCGGCAGGATTCGCAGCTTTGGCAAAAAGTATGCGGCATTAGGCTGAAGCCCGCCAATCCGAGCGAAGCTCGGACTCTTCTTCCGCCGTGCCTTGGTTTCCCTAGTTGATTTCCACCACCGTCTGGAACATCTGCGTGGGCAAGATAATGCCGCACGTCTTCAGACGATCGTAGAACTTCGGCCGGATGCCGGTGGCGCGGAAGCGGCCCCTCACCTTGCCGGCCTCGGTGATACCGGTCTTCTCGAAGAGGAAAATGTCTTGCAGCGTGATGATGTCCTGCTCCATGCCGACCACTTCGGTGATGTGCGTGACGCGGCGCGTTCCATCGCTGAAACGCGAGGTTTGAATGAACAGATCGACGGCCGACGCAATCTGCGCCCGGATGGAGCGAATGCCCATGTTCGCGTTGGCCATACCCACCATCACCTCCAGGCGGCCCAGGCCGTCGCGCGGGGTGTTGGCATGCAGCGTGGTGAGCGATCCATCGTGACCGGTGTTCATGGCCTGCAACATATCCAGCGCTTCCTCGGAACGGACTTCTCCCACGATGATGCGGTCGGGGCGCATGCGGAGCGCGTTGATGACGAGTTGGCGGATGTGAATCGCGCCCGTGCCTTCCACGTTGGCGGGGCGCGTTTCCATGCGCGCCACATGGGTCTGCTGGAGGCGCAATTCCGCGGCGTCTTCAATGGTGACGATGCGCTCGTCTTCCGGGATGTAGGAAGAGACGGCGTTGAGCAGGGTGGTCTTGCCGGAGCCCGTACCGCCGCAAATCAGGATGTTGAGGCGCGCTTTGACGCAGCCTTTCAAGAGTTCCAGCATGCCCTCGGTCATGGCGAACTTCGCCACCAGGTCCTCGCCTTTGAGCGCGTGGCGGCCGAACCGGCGGATGGAGAGCAGGGGGCCGTCCACCGCGACCGGCGGAATCACGGCGTTGACGCGCGAGCCATCGGGCAGGCGCGCGTCCACCATGGGCGACGATTCGTCGACCCGGCGTCCCACCCGGGAGACGATTTTTTCAATGATGCGCAGCAGGTGGGCGTCGTCCTTGAACTCCACCGGCGTGCGGTACAGTTTGCCGCCGCGTTCCACGTAGACCAGGTGCGGCGTGGTCACCAGAATGTCACTGATGGTGGGGTCTTGGAGCAGCGGTTCGAGCGGGCCGAGGCCGAATACCTCATCCAGAATCTCTTCAATCACCCGGTCCTTTTCCACCAGGCTGAGGGGCGTCTTCTCCTCATCGACGAGCCGGGCGACGGCCGTGCGAACTTCCGCGCGGACGCGTTCGCCGGACATCGAGGAGAGCGCCTCCAGGTTGATCCGGTCCAGCAGTTTCCGGTGGAGCGTGAACTTCAGCTCCTGGTATTCCGGAGTCGACCCCTCAGTGGTGAAGAGGCGATTTACCCAACCGGTCTCCCGGCTCTGACCCGTTCTCGATACCGGGTCCATCACAGATGCCATGGTGTTCTTCCTTTTTGTTGCGAACTATTTGGTAGAGAGGGACGAGTGTTCAAGGATGAGCCGAATAGAGTCTCTTCCCCATTCGCTGTCCAACACGGTTTTTGACGATCTGCTTGGACTGACACTTGTGCGGGGGCCGTGGAATGCGCGCCTGTCAGAACGGCGAGCGCGGCGCGGAGCAGGACGAAGAGGCGGCGCCGGCCCAATGGGACATGCCTCAACCTATGCTGGAATGCCCCAACGGCGCAAGTCCACTTCGGTGAACAGGGGGGCGGCAAACCCTGCCCACTTGTAACCGGGCACGGACCCTTGTATAGTGAAATGGCTCTTATGGCCTCCGGCCGGAGCCCCGGTCGAGGGGCTGCAAGGTGCCGGGACCGGGAACGCGCGCAACCGCGACGTCTCCCAAGACTTGAAAAAACCATCGTAAGATGAAGTAGAGGAAACATGAAAGAAACAGGTACCGTGAAGTGGTTTAACGCCGCAAAAGGCTTCGGATTTATTCAGCGCGAGAATGGCGAAGACGTTTTCGTCCATTTTTCCGCTATCGAAGCCAGCGGCTATCGCTCGCTCGACGAAGGCGCGCGGGTGTCGTTTGTCGTGAAAAAAGGCCCGAAGGGTTTGCAGGCGGAAGACGTTAGCTTGGCATAGGACTTCCACAACTTCTTCTAGAACACTCGGCGAAACTGCCGAATCCTCAATAAGCTGGCAACCGGCCGGCACTCTGTGCGATACCTTTTCCGATGCCCGATTAGTTCGTAGCTTAGGAAAGGGAGAGTTGTATCCCAGGAGCCGGCCGTCCTACCAGCGGATCTGCTCGTTTCCGGTCAGCACCAGACTGAGTACGTCCGGTTGCGAGCGGTCGAATTCCAGCGCCACCGGTTTGCCGGCCCACAACCTGGTGATTTCGAGCGTAGGCAGAACCTTGTCCGCGCTCTGCCGCAAGGTGCGGATCAGACCGCGCAGATCCGCGCCGATCGCCATCGCGACGGGGCTGCCGTTTACACTCACCACCAAATAAGGATTGACTCCGACACCGCGCGGAATCGCCAAACAGAGAGGTCCGCCGGGCCGATCGCAGGTTTCCGGATCGGTGGGCAGCGCCGCGCGTGTGCCGGCCGCTGCCAGGACTTCGCTCTGATCCGCCTTGTAGAACAGGCGGTAAAAACCCATCTCCGCGAGCGGCTGGAAGTAGTTCCTGGCCGGCGCGGGCTGGTTCTCCACCTTGCCTTTGATACTGGTTTCGGCGGACGCCGCGACAATCGTGAACCCGCGTCCCGCGGTTTTCGGGCGAAGGTCGTACCACGCGGTTTCAAATCCAATCAGGTCGGGGGGACTAGACTTCAGTTCCACCGCCAAACTATTGCCTTCGCCCGAAACCTTGCCGGCTTCGTATTCCAGCGCTTGCGGACTCGCGCCCGCGCGCAGGATCGGGCTAATCACCTGCAAGCGGTTGCCGGCGCCGATTTCGACGTAGTTCGGCATGCCGTCCACGCGTAGCAGCCGCAGGTCGGCGCCGCTGGGCAGCGCAATCGATTCGACAATACGCGCCGCCAGCACAGCGCCCTGGCCCGGCGCGATACACCCCTCGGATTCCGCCTGCTCCGTCCAGGTGGTGAGCCAGCCGCGCGGTTGAGCGACCAGCGCGTCGCGGCGCACGGTCACCGTCAGGCGCGATCTTCGCGGCTGTACCGCGATCGCGTCACTCTCGGGGCAACGCGATCGTCCGGGAATGGGTGTCGTAAACGTGCGCTGCGCCAGGTCGGCGGCCACGCCGGGAGGCATCAGCGTACGTCCCGCCAGGCGCCACGTCGCGGGGAACGGCTGTCGAACGGCGCATCCGGTGAGCAGGAGAAAAGGCAGCACGTGCTGAATTTTCAGCATACTGCTAAAAATCTAGCACATTTTGTGCTCAGTGGCATAAGGCTCTGGCTTGTGCGGCAAGGTGGGACAGGCCATCGCTGTTTGTGGCCTGTCGTGCCTTGCTAAACTCCGGCTGGGTTGACAGACCACGCAAGGCGATGGTCTGTCCCACCTCTGCTTACTTCGGCTGCAACTGCACCAGCGGAGCCGTGTGACTCGGTCCCACCGGCGACACAGGCAGGGTTTGCGGATCGCGCCAGTAGTCCATGGCGCCGGTCTGATGCGCGCAGGCGACGGTGCAGCGCGGGGCGCACTGCTTGGCGGTGCGGTACTCGCGCCGGATGTCCTCGACGGTGTACTGAAGCAGCGGTTTCCCGGGGTAGCCGCGCTGCTGTGAACAATAGTGCACCAGGCCGTCTTCGCAAATGTAGAGATAGCGGGCGCCGGCACGGCAGCGCCAGTGGTTCTCTTTGCCGTGCGCGATATTGTCCTGGAAGCCGTTGATGCGCGCGTAACTGGATTTCTCCATGGCGCGCATGGCCAGGTAGACCTCGCGCTCCTCGTCCTCTAACGGCTGGAGCTGTCCGTCGCCATCGTGAATGATGCCGACGGTGGAAGTGAACCCCAGTGCCAGGGCGCGCTTGCCGATCGCCAGGGCGTCCTTGGGGGTGTGAATGCCACCCCCGACCACGGAATTGATGTTCACGTGAAATTCGGCGTGTTCCGCCAGCAGGAGCAGTTTCCGGTCGAGCACCTTCAGGCTCTTCTTCGAAACGTCGTCCGGCATGACGTTGTCGATGGAGATCTGCAAGTGCTCCAGGCCAGCGCGGTTGAGGCGCTGGATACGGTCCGCGGTCAGCAGGTAGCCGTTGGTGATCATGCCGGCGATGATGCCGTGGCGGCGCACGCGGGCGATCAGCAGGTCGAGATCGGGGTGGAGCAGGGGCTCGCCGCCGGAGATGGTGATGACGGTGGTGCCGAGCGACGCCAGGTGGTCGAGCCGCGGGTACATGGCGTCGACCGGGACGGGCTTGGAGAAATCGTCAAACTCGTTGCAGTAGGCGCACGCCAGGTTGCAGCGGCGCATGGGAATCACGTGCGCCAGGATGGGATGATCGGTAGAGGCCAATCCCTTGGCAATCATTTGGAGTTCGCGCGTGCGCCGGTGGGCGGCCAGAAACGCGCGGCGCAGGTGTTTGACTGGAAACATACGGCAAAGACCTTGTTATTAAATCACACGCGAAGGGCGTTGCCGAGACGTACGGGGCGATCGGGGTTTAACCGGGGTTGAACGGCTCAATTCGTCATCAGGCCGATCCGCCCCCAGCCGGCGCCGCGCGGTGCCAGCGGCGTGATCACCATGAAGTTGATGATCAGCACCAGCAGCACATCGATCATCGGCGTGACGTTGATCTCCGCCTTCTGCCCTTTACCGCCAATGTTCATGCTCCCACGCTAGATTGGACCGCGGGCCCGGAGCGGAAGTTCCCGCCGGTCAGCCGGAATGATTCGAGGGCAAAGAAAAAGGCGGGTCCGAAAACCCACAGTTTCGGAAGCGATTGGAGCGCGGCCAGGCGTAGAATGTCTTGGTACCATCGGAATAGGAATGCTTATGACCGTCCAGCTCAATTGGCCGCCCGAGGTGGTGGATCGGCTTACCGAAGAGGCCCGGCAGAACGGGCTTTCCCTAGACGCCTACGTTCTGCAAACTGTCCTTCAGCCGAAGACTCCGAACGGTACTGCGACTTCTGACGAAGCCGCTAAGCGCCAGGCGCGTGAGGAAGCCGGCCGGAGTATCCGCGAACTCCGTAAGGGCAACATTCTTGGTCCAAACCTAACCATCCGCGACCTGGTTGAAGAAGGACGCCGCTTCTGAGTTCCTTCGTTCTCGATAACTCGGTAAGCGCTGCATGGTGTTTTGAGGACCAGAGCACTCTGTACACGGATGCCGTGCTTCAGGCCGTGATCGACGGAGCAACTGTATTCGTGCCAGCGGTCTGGAAGTTGGAGGTTGTCAACGCTCTTGTGGTAGCCGAACGGCGGAAGAAGGTCGCGCCGGAGAAGAGCGCCAAGTTTTTGCAGGACCTGCGGCGGTTCAACATCACCGTTGATGTCGATGGACTCGACCAGGTGTTTAGCACCGTTCTTGACCAGGCCAGGCTTTACCAGCGCAGCGCCTACGATGCTTCATATTTGGAGCTTGCACAGCGCCGCGGCCTTCCCTTCGCGACAAAGGACGAGCCGCTCAGAAAAGCCGCCGAGGAGCTCGGGCTCTTAATCTTCCAGCCCTAAGTTTTAGCGCTTCGCTCGCCGTGAAACGTACAGGTTGTACGGTTCTGTTTTTTCAGTGCTGAGAACAAAAGGGATAGGGTCACACACCGTACAGGTGTTACGGTTTTGGGGCCCGCGGCGCATGCCGAGTGACAGACGCCAAAAGGCGAGCGTCTGTCCCATGGGAGACCTGTCAAACGGCCAATCGCCAGACGTGGGTCCAAAGGCCCGCCCCGCGCCCCTGTTGCGCAATTTGACACCCTGTCCCCGCAGGTGATAAGTGTAGGAGTCTTCACAAGGAATAGAGATGGCTGACGAGCAAAAGCCTGGTGGCTCAGAGGCGGCCCCTCCCCCCGGGAGCGAGGCCGCGGGACAACCGGTAAAACCAGCCGCCGAGGCCCCCAAGCCGGCGCCTCCGAAGCCCGCGGCGCCGAAGCCCGCGCCGCCACCCCCGAAGCCGCCCGCCACAATGGCTGCCACCCCGTGGGAGAGCGACCTCGCCCGGGAACTCAAGGAGACGTTCGGCGAAGGCATCAGCGCAACTTCCACCTATCTCGGCCAGAATTTTATTGTGGCCAAGCCGGGTTCGGCGATTCCCATTCTGGAATACCTGAAGCTGGAGTCGGATTTCGACTACCTCGTGGACATCACGGCGGTGGATTGGCCCAAGCGCGCCGAGCGCTTCGATGTGGTCTACATCTTGTATAGCTTCTCGCGCAACGAGCGGGTGCGCGTCAAGGTCCTTATCGCGGACGGGTTTCAGCCGGAGACGGCGGTGGGCGTACACCTGACCGCCAACTGGCTGGAGCGCGAAGTCTACGATATGTTCGGCATCGAATTCGCGGGGCACCCCGACATGCGGCGCATCCTGATGCCCGACGAGTGGCAGGGCTACCCGCTGCGCAAAGACTACGGAATTCTCCAGCAGGACCAACGCTGGGTGCGGGAAAACCTGGGAATCGAAAGCGGCCAGTGATCTTGGTATGCCGGACTCAACTTTTCTAGACACCACCGAATTAGTTCTCAACATGGGCCCGCAACATCCCTCCACGCACGGGGTGCTGCGCGTAATTCTCAAGCTGGATGGCGAGAAGGTCCTGGGAACCGAGTGCGTCATCGGCTATCTGCATCGCGGCGTGGAGAAGATTGCCGAGAACCGCACCTACGCGCAGTTCAACCCCTACGTGGATCGCATGGACTACGTGGCGGCCATCTCCAACGGACTGGGCTACTGCCTGGCCGTGGAGAAACTGCTCAACGTGGAAGCGCCGCCGCGCGCGCAGGCGATCCGCGTGATCCTCACGGAGCTGAACCGCATCGCCAGCCACCTGTTGTGGCTGGGCACGCACGCGCTCGATATCGGCGCCATCACGCCGGTGTTCTACTGCCTCCGCGAGCGCGAAGAAGCGCTCAAGATCTTCGAAAAGTATTGCGGAGCGCGGCTCACCACGCACGCCTTCCGGATCGGCGGCCTGCTCTACGAGACCTACGACGGCTTCGAACAGGAGATCCGGGATTTCTGCACCATGTTCGTGCCCCATGTGGATGAGTACGAAGACCTGCTCACCCACAATCGCATCTGGGTCGGGCGTTTGAAGGACGTCGGCATCCTGAGCGGCGAGGAGTGCAAGGAATACGGCGTGACCGGCCCGGTGCTGCGCGCCGCCGGCGTAGAGTGGGACCTGCGCAAGGCGCAGCCTTACTCGGGCTACGAGAAGTACGATTTCGAGATTCCCATCCGCCAGAACGGCGACACCTACGACCGGTACATGGTGCGCATGGCAGAGATGCGCCAATCGGTGCGCATCATGCAGCAGGCGGTGGAAGCCATCCCCGAAGGCCCGATCATGGGCAAGGTCGGCAAAGTGATCAAGCCCCCGGTGGGCGAGGCCTACGTTTCCATCGAAGCGCCCAAGGGCGAGTTGGGTTATTACGTGGTGAGCGACGGGAGCACGCAGCCGTATCGCGTGCGCGTGCGGCCGCCCTCGTTCGTGAATTTGCAGGCGCTCGACCGGATGATCCGCGGCGGGCTGGTGGCGGACGTGGTGGCGGTAATCGGCACGCTGGATATTGTGTTGGGCGAGATCGATCGGTAGCAGGGGAATAACGTTATGAGCGGGTTGTTCAAAAAAATGTTCCTGGTGGATCTGTTCCAAGGGCTGTGGGTGACTTTCCGGAACCAGCATCCGAAGTACATCTATACGGAGCAGTATCCGGCGGAGCGCCCGAAGGTCGCGGAGCGCTACCGAGGCGCGCCGCGGCTCAACATCAATCCCGATAACGGCGAGACGCTCTGCATCTCCTGCAACCTGTGCGCGCTGGCTTGTCCGGAGGCGCTGATCGTGGTGACCAGCGAGCGCAACGAGGTCACCAAGCGCAAGGATCTGACCACCTTCACCTACGACACCTCGCGCTGCATGTTCTGCGGCCTGTGCGAGGACGCCTGCCCGGTGGACGCGCTCGAACTGACGCAGGATTTCGAAATGGCAACCTACACCCGGGAAGGCCAGATCTGGGACCGGCAGATGCTGGAAGAGGGGCCCAAGCCCACTCAATACAAATGCTGACCGACACGATTCTGTTCTACATTTTTGCGTTGCTGGTGCTGGGCGGCGCCGTTCTGACCATTACGCGGCACTCTGCGATGCACGCGGCGATCTCGCTGATTGTTTCTCTCCTCGGCGTGGCCGGGCTGTACCTTCTGCAACAGGCGGAGTTCCTGTTCGCGGTGCAGATTGTTCTGTACGTGGGCGGCATCATGCTGCTGTTCCTGTTCGTCATCATGCTGGTGAATCTGGATCAGGCGGCCAAAGAGCGGCAGTTCAACAAGCAATGGCTCGTCGCCCTGGTGGCGGTGGCGGCGGTGGGCGCCCAGGTGGCCTATTTCATTCACGCTGGGCTAGACTCGTTCCACTTCGCGGCGCCCCTGGTGGCCGGAACGCCGGCCGGGTTGGGCAACACGGAACAGATCGCCGACACGTTGTTCGGGGAATACCTGCTGCCGTTTGAAATCGCCTCGGTCCTGCTGCTGGTGGCGGTGGTGGGTTCGGTGGCGATGGCGAAGAAGAGGATCTGACGATGCACCCGATCACAACGGTTCATTATCTGGCGCTCAGCGCGGCCCTGCTGCTCATCGGCACCGTGGGCGTGCTGACGCGGCGCAATGTGGTGATCATTCTGATGTCGATCGAGTTGATTCTCAACGCGGTGAACATCAACCTGATCGCGTTTTCGCACGCGCTGCAAAATGTCAACGGGCAGATTTTCGCCATCTTCGTGATCACCGACGCGGTGGCCGAAGCGGCTGTAGGGCTGGGCATCCTGATCGCGCTGTTCCGCAATAAGGAAACGGTGCAGGCGGATGAAATCGACTTGCTGAAGTGGTAGGAACAACGTGAATTTTCTCGAAACCATCTGGCTGATTCCCCTGTTCCCGCTCTTGGGAGCGGCGCTGATGCTGCTGTTCGGCAAGATACTGGACCCGCAAGCCAAGAGCGATGTTGCGGTGGCCCCCGGCGTGGAGCCCATTTTCGAGCACGGGCATGATCACGGGCACGATCACGATCACGGACATGCCCACGACCACGGTCATGACCATGACCATGTCGACAGGCCAGGAGGCCTGTCCCACCAGCACGGGCAGCACCACCACTCGCCGCTCAAGTTCCTCATCGATCTGATCTGCCCCGGAATGATCCTGCTCTCGTTCCTCTTCTCCGCGGGCGCGGTGTGGCAGCTTGCGCAGCAGGCGCACAGGGTGCGGGAAGTGATCCAGTTCAGTTGGATCGCGGGACTGCCGTTCCACATGTCCAACGGGCACATGGCCTCGTTCCAGATGGACTGGGGCTTTCTGCTGGACCCGCTGAGCTCGGTGATGATCCTGGTGGTCACGGGCATTGGTTTCCTGATCCACGTCTACTCCACCGGCTACATGGCCCACGACGGCGGCTACTACCGCTTCTTCGGCTACCTCAATCTGTTCGTCTTCTTCATGCTGATGCTGGTGCTGGCGAACAACTATGTGCTGCTGTTCGTCGGCTGGGAAGGCGTTGGCTTGTGCAGCTACCTGCTGATCGGTTTCTACTTCCACAAGAAGTCGGCGGCCGACGCGGGCAAGAAGGCATTCATCGTCAATCGCGTGGGCGA
>JADGNT010000122.1 GCA_017883345.1 Candidatus Solibacter sp.
GACGTGCCGGCCTCCAAGCTGAAAGCGGAAATCGCGCGCATTCTGAAAGAGGAAGGCTACATTACCAATTTCAAGGTGGCGGAAGAAGGCGCGAAGAAGACCATCAAGATCTATTTGAAGTACGGCGGCAATAACTCGCCGGTGATCTCGGCGATCGAGCGCGTTTCGCGCCCGGGCTGCCGGGTGTATGTCGGGCAGACGGACATCCCGCGCGTATTGGGCGGCCTCGGAATCAACATTCTGACGACGCCGAAGGGCGTGATGACGGGCCGCGACGCGCACAAGGAGCACCTGGGCGGAGAAATTCTCTGCCGTGTGTGGTGAGGTTACCGAACTATGTCGAGAATTGGTAAGAAGCCGATCCCGCTGCCGAGCGGCGTGAAAATCACGGTCGGCGAGCAACTGGAAGTCACCGGCCCGAAGGGCAAGTTGATGGTGCCGATACCGGACGGCATCACTTTTCAGCAGGCCGATGGCAAGCTGGAAGTGAAGCGGTCGGGCGACGAGCATGCGGCGCTCCACGGGCTGACCCGGGCGTTGGCGGCGAATGCGGTGCAAGGCGTGAGCGGCGGGTTCGTGCGCGAACTGGACATCGTCGGCATCGGCTATCGCGCCGACGTCAAGGGTAAACTCGTGACGTTCACGCTGGGCTACTCTCATCCCATCGAGATGCTGCTGCCCGACGGCGTGGATCTGAAGATCGACAAACAGACGCACCTGGTGCTGAGCGGGCATGACCGCCAGTTGTTGGGCCAGGTGGCGGCGAACATGCGGGCGCTCCGCAAGCCGGATCCCTACAAGAACAAGGGCGTCCGCTACACCGGCGAGGCGTTGCGCAAGAAGGTCGGTAAGACCGGGGCGAGTGCCAAATGATTAAAAAGCCTGAAAAGAAAGAAATTCGCAGCCGCATTCATAAGCGCATCCGGCGCAAGCTGTCGGGGACCGCGGCGCGCCCGCGCCTGGCGGTGTTCCGCAGCGAGGCGCACATCTACGCGCAGGTCATCGACGACGTGGCCGGCGCCACGGTGGTTTCCGCCTCGACCGTGGATAAGGTCGACAAGAGTGATAAGGGCGGGAAGACGAAGGGCGGCAACGTGGCGGCGGCCAAGGCGATTGGCAAGCTGGTGGCGGAGCGGGCCAAGGAAAAGGGCATCAAGAGCGTGGTCTTCGATCGCGGCGGCTATCAGTATCACGGGCGCGTGAAGGCGCTGGCGGATGCGGCGCGCGAAGCGGGACTGGAGTTTTAATTCATGGCTACGATAGTGAAACGCATCGACCCGGCGACGCTGAATCTCAAAGAGCAGGTGGTGGCAATCAACCGCGTCACCAAAGTGGTGAAGGGCGGTAAGAACCTGAGCTTTTCGGCGCTGGTGGTGATCGGCGATCCGCAGGCGAAGGTGGTGGGCTACGGGGTCGGCAAGGCCAAGGAAGTGCCGAGCGCGATCCGCAAGGGAATCGAAGCCGCCAAGAAGAACCTGCGCAAAGTCCACGTATTGGAAACCACGATCGCCCACCGGGTGCTCGGCCAGTACGCCAGCAGCCAGGTGCTGCTCAAGCCGGCCGCGGCCGGCACCGGTGTGATCGCCGGCGGCGCGGTGCGCGCGGTGATCACGGCGTGCGGCGTGCCCAACGTGTTGACCAAGTCCATCGGGCGGCGCAACCCGCACAATGTGGTGAAGGCGACCATCGTGGCGCTGGAATCGCTACGCGATAAGAACGCCGTGGCTGAAATGCGCGGTCTGGCCATTGACAAGTTGTAGACGCCAAGCTGTAGAAGGGGAGCTCTAATGGAAGGCACGATCAAGATTAAACTTTTCCGCAGCCCGAACTCGGTTCCCGAGAAGCAGAAGCGCGTGGTGAAGGGTCTGGGTTTGCGCAAGTTGAACCAGGTGGTCGAGCGTCCGGACACACCGGTCTTCCGCGGCATGGTCAAGAAAGTCCCGCACCTGCTGCAAGTGGTGGAGTAAGGAGACAGATATGAATCTCAGCGGATTAAAACCTCCGAAGGGCCAGGTGAAGGGCCGTAAGCGGATCGGCCGCGGCATGGGCTCGGGGCACGGCAAGACCTCGACGCGCGGCTCCAAGGGCCAGCGCGCCGGCACCGGCTTCAGCCAGAAGCGCGGATTTGAAGGCGGCCAGATGCCGTTGCATCGCCGGCTGCCCAAGCGCGGATTTACCAACATCTTTAAGAAGCAGTTCGCCATTGTCAATCTCGGCAAGTTGGAGAAACTGGAAGGCGACACGTTCACCGTGGACAGCCTGCTGGCGGCGGGTGTGATCCACAAGGTCCACGATGGCCTGAAGATCCTCGGCACCGGTGTATTGACGCGCAAGATTACGGTGGAAGCCCACCACTTTTCCAAGTCGGCCCTGGAGAAGATTCAGGTGTCCGGCGGAACGGCGCAGGTGATTGGCGCTAAGAGCGAATAGCGTTGCGAATCGAAGGGTGCCATGAACAAGCTATTTGAAGCGTTCGCGAACATATTCCGGGTACCGGACCTCCGCAAGCGGCTGCTGTTCGCACTAGCCATGCTGGCGGTGTATCGTCTGGGCGGCCACATCCCCACGCCGGGCATCAACATTATCAAATGGGAGGAGTTCTTTAGCTCCAACTCGGGATCGATTTTCGGTTTCTTCGATCTGTTCGCGGGCGGCAACATCAAGCGGCTGTCGGTCTTTGCGTTGGGGATCATGCCGTACATTACGGCGTCGATCATTCTGCAATTGCTGACAGTGGTTGTCCCCACCTTGGAAAAGTTACAGAAGGAAGGCGAGTTGGGCCGCCGCAAGATCACGCAGTGGACCCGCTACCTGACCATCATCCTCTCGGTTCTCCAATCGTTCGGCATCTCGCAGGGTTTGCAGGCGATGCAGCAGGGCATCGTGATCAACCCGGGCGTCGGCTTTGTGTTCCTGACCATCATTTCGCTGACCACCGGCACGTCGTTTATCATGTGGCTGGGCGAGCAGATCAGCGAGCGCGGCATCGGCAACGGCATGTCGCTGATCATCTTCACCGGTATCGTGGTGGGGTTGCCGAACGCGATCTCCAACATTTATCAGCACGTGTTCACGATCCACGACTGGGGCGCCATCACGCTGATCATGCTGATCGTCATGATGATTGCGGTGGTCGCTTTCATCGTCCTGGTGGAGCGCGGCGAGCGCCGGATTCCGGTGCAGTACGCCAAGCGCGTGGTGGGGCGCCGCGTGATGGGCGGGCAATCCACCCACATGCCGCTGAAAGTCAACGCTGGCGGCGTGATTCCGGTGATCTTCGCTTCGTCGATTCTGGCCTTTCCGGCGACCGCGGCGACGTTCCCCTGGGTGAAGAACGTGGCCTGGCTTTCGGCCACGCTAAAGAGCATCCAGCACGGCGAGCCGCTCTACTACGTGCTGTTCGTGGCCGGTATCATCTTCTTCTGTTTCTTTTACGTCTCGATCATTTTCAATCCCAATGAGGCCGCGGACAACATGCGCAAGTATGGCGGCTTCATTCCGGGCATCCGCCCCGGCCGGAATACGGCCGATTACATGAACAACATCCTCACCAAGATCACGGTGGTGGGCGGTCTTTATCTGTCGATTCTTTGCCTGATTCCGGACATCATGATCTCCGGGATCAAGTTGAACCATCTGCCGTTGCTCGGCAACTGGATCGACCGCGTTGCGCCCCGGTTCATTTTGGAAGGCTTGGGCGTGACCTTCTATTTTGGCGGCACATCCCTGTTGATTGTCGTCGGCGTGGCCATGGATACGATCAACCAGATCGAAGCACAGCTCATCATGCGGCACTATGAAGGATTCACGCCGCGGTCGGGCCGTATTCGTGGGCGTCGCTAGTTCTAATTTGTGAAGGCCATCGTACTGTTCGGCTCGCCAGGCTCCGGTAAAGGTACACAGGCGAAGAGGTTGACCCAATGCCTGAGGATCCCCCATATCTCGACCGGGGACATGCTGAGGGACCGGATTCGTTCGGGCTCGGAGGCGGGGACGGGGCTGGTGGCCACCATGCAATCGGGGGCGCTGGTTTCCGATTCTGTGGTGAACGAGATGGTGAAAGAGCGGCTGAGTGAAGCCGACGCCGCCAAGGGTTTTATTTTGGATGGATACCCGCGGACGCTGGACCAGGCAGGGCACCTGGCGCAGTTCCTGGTGGGGCGGGGAATCCGTGAGGTGGTGATCCACCTCGCAGTAGATTACAATATTATTATTGCCCGTTTGACCGGACGCCGCCAGTGTCCCCGTTGCGGTACTCTGTACAATGTCTCCTCCCACCCGCCGCGGGCGGAGGGCGTGTGCGATTTGGACGGGGAAGCGCTGGTCATCCGGGATGACGATAAAGAGGCCGTGATTCGCGGGCGGTTGGACGCGTATGACCGGCAGACGCGGCCGGTGCTGGAGTACTTCCGGACATCGGGCCACCGGGTGGTTGAGGTGGATGCCAGCGACGATCCGCCGGAAACGGTGCATCGCAAGATTCGCCAGATGATGGAGTCAGCTTGATTGTTCGAAAAACTGCCGCGGAACTGGAGAAAATGCGGCGCAGCGGGCTTCTGGTTTGGCAGATCCTGCAGAAGATGAAAGAGATGGCGGTGGAAGGGGTCAGCACGATGGACCTCGAGATAACCGCCGAGAAGATGATGGCCGATGCCGGGGCCAAGCCCGCATTTAAAGGTTACTATGTGCCGGCGGCGGGCGAGGCTTTCAAGTTTGTGTTGTGTACCTCGGTGAACAATGAGATTGTCCACGGGATGCCGAATGTGAAACGGGTCCTCAAAAAGGGCGATATCGTTTCCATCGACACCGGGGTGAAGCTGGACGGGTATTATGGCGATTCGGCCATTACGGTGCCGATCGGTGAGATCAGCGAGCAGACGCGCAAACTGCTCCAGGTGACGCAGGAATCTCTCGAACTCGCCATCGATCAGGTGCGGCCCGGGAACCGGCTGTTTGACGTGTGCGGCACGGTGGAAAAGTACGTCAAGGGAAACGGGTTTTCGATTGTCCGGGAGTATGTGGGCCACGGTATCGGCACCCAGCTCCACGAGGAACCGCAGGTCCCGAACTACGTGGATCGCAAGAATGAGAATCCGCGGTTGAAGGCAGGGATGGTTTTAGCGGTAGAGCCCATGGTGAACGCCGGGAAGGCGGAGGCCGTGGTGTTGAAGGACAAGTGGACGGCGGTCACGAAGGATGGCTCGAATTCGGCTCATTTCGAGCATTGCATCGCGGTGACGGAGAACGGACCGTGGGTGCTGACGAGGCCGTAAGCGGGGGCCGGAAGGTAGCGGCCACGGTGGTGGAAGAGCGGCCCAGCGCCATCTACTCGGTGGTGTTGGAAGGGCAGCAAAAGGTTTTGGCCCATCTGGTGGGCGCGGCAAAAAGGAATTTCGTCCGGTTGGTTCCGGGCGATAGGGTCGAGGTGGAGTTGTCGCCTCACGATCCGACGCGTGGCAGGATTACGCGCAAGCTCTGATTACAGGAGCCATGAGGTGGGGCAGGGAAGCCGTCCACCCGGGGGTTTTATGAAGGTACGAGCGTCGGTAAAGAAAATTTGCGACAAGTGCAAGGTGATCCACCGCGAAGGTGTGGTGCGCGTCATTTGCGTCAACCCGAAACACAAACAGAGACAGGGATAAGACAAGACATATGGCACGTTTAGCCGGTGTGGATTTGCCGCCTGGGAAGAGAGCCGAGATCGGGCTTACGTACATCTACGGCATCGGCCGTACCCGTTCGAAGTCTCTGCTTTACCGGTGCGGGATTGACTTCAATAAGAAAATTCGCGATCTGACGGAAGACGAAGTCAACCATATTCGTACGATTCTGGAAGAAGAAGGCGCGGTCGAAGGCGACCTGCGCAAAGAAATCTCGATGAACATCAAGCGGCACATCGAGATGGGTTCCTACCGCGGAATGCGGCACCGCCGCAGCCTGCCGGTACGCGGGCAGCGCACGCATACCAACGCCCGTACCCGCAAGGGTCCGCGCCGCGGCACCGTTGCGAACAAGAAGAAGGCGACGGGTAAGACATAGGATCGTATGGCAAAAGCACCAGTTAAAGCAGGCAAAGCAGCAGGCAAGCCAGCAGCCAAAGCAGGCAAGAAGAAGAGCTTCAAGAAAAAGGAGAAGCGCGTCGTCCACTCGGGCGTCGTGCATATCCAGGCCACCTTCAACAACACCATCGTGACCATCACCGATCAGGAAGGCAATACGATTTCCTGGTCGAGCGCGGGTTCGCTGGGCTTCCGCGGGTCGCGCAAGGGCACGCCCTTCGCCGCCCAGCAGGCGGCCATGACGGCGGCCAACAAGGCCAACGAGAGCGGGCTGCGGGTGGTGGAAGTGCGCGTTTCCGGCCCCGGTTCGGGCCGTGAATCGGCGGTTCGCGCGTTGAGCACCGCCGGTATCGAAGTTCGGTCCATCAAGGATGTGACGCCCATCCCGCACAACGGGTGCCGTCCTCCCAAAAAGCGCAGAGTGTAAGACGTATCGGGAAGCCGCTTGCTCACGCGCGCGGCTCTGATCGGAGCCGCGACCGGGGTACCCTTTGGGTCGGGAGCGGTAGTAAGCGGGACGAAGGCCTGCCATGGCCGTAAACCGCACCTGAGTCGGAAAAGGTAAGGAGAAAACAACTTGGCAAGATATATTGGCCCCGTTTGCCGGCAATGCCGGCGCGAGGGCATGAAACTCTACCTCAAAGGCGAGCGCTGCCACAGCGAGAAGTGCGCCATCGAAAAGCGCAACTTCATTCCCGGGCAGCACGGTAAGGACCGGGCCAAGAAGATTGTCGGCTACGGCCTGCAGCTTCGCGAGAAACAGAAAGTCCGCCGCGTGTACGGCGTGCTGGAACGCCAGTTCCGCATCACCTTCGAGAAGGCAGCGTTGCAGAAGGGCATCACCGGCGAAAACCTGATGCAGAACCTGGAGCGCCGCCTGGACAGTGTCATCTTCCGCATGGGCTTCGGCACCAGCCGCGCCCAGGCCCGCCAGGTGGTCGGCCACGGCCACATCGATGTCAACGGCCGCAAGTGCAACATCCCCTCCGCGATGGTCAAAGTGGGCGACGTGATTTCGGTCCGCGAAAACAGCAAGAACAATGCCACCATCCTGGCCGCACGCGACGCCACGGCGCACGCTCCGGCGCCGAATTGGATCGATGTGGACCGGGAAGGTTTGAAGGGTCGCATACAGAGCCTGCCGAAGCGCGAGGATTTGGTGCAGATTCAGTTGAATGAGCAGCTCATCGTCGAGTTGTACTCGAAGTAAGCGGACCGGCGCGTACTACGCGCCGTCCATGGGGAAGAGCCCCGGAGACGGGGTTCAAGCGAGGATTCTATGTTTAAGGGCTTTCAAAAACCCAAACGTTTGGTTGCCAACACCGAGACCCTTACGGAACGGTATGGCATGTTTACGGCCCAGCCTTTTCAGCGCGGGTTCGGCACCACCGTCGGCAACAGTCTGCGCCGCGTGCTGCTGAGCTCGATTGAAGGCGCGGCCATCACCGCGGTGCGCATCGAAGGCGTGGAACACGAATTCAGCCCGATCCCGGGCGTAGTCGAGGACGCCACCGATATCATCCTGAACCTGAAGCAGATTCCCTTCAAAATCATGGGCGACGGCGTGAAGACCGTTCGTCTGAGTGTGGATCGGCATGGCGATGTGCGCAGCGGACAGATTGAAACCGACGCGGATGTCGAAGTGCTGGACCGCGACGTCCACGTAGCCACGGTGAGCGAAGGCGGCAAGCTTTCCATCGAAATGCGCCTCAAGGTGGGGCGCGGTTATGTGAGCGCGGACAAAAACTTCGACGAGGACCTGGCGCTCGGCTACATCCCGATCGATTCGGTGCACTCGCCCGTGCGCAAGTGCAATTTCTCGGTGGAGGCGGCGCGCCTCGGCCAGATGACCGATTACGACAAGCTGACCATGGAAGTCTGGACCAACGGCGCGGTTTCGCCGCAGGATTCCATCGGCTACGCCGCCAAGCTGTTGAAGGATCACATGACGATCTTCATCAACTTCGAGGAAGTGGCGGAGCAGACCGAAGAAGTCAGCGAGCGCGGCATGGACAAGATCAACGAAATCCTGAACCGCTCGGTGGAAGAATTGGAATTGAGCGTTCGTTCCTACAACTGCCTGAAGAACGCCAATATTCAGAGCATTGGGGAACTGGTGCAAAAGACCGAAGCCGAAATGCTGCGTACCAAGAATTTCGGCCGCAAGTCGCTTAACGAAATCAAAGAGATTCTGGCCAATATGAACCTCTCGCTGGGCATGCGCATCGATGCGCACGGCCGGCTGGTGGCGCCGCCTCCGCAGGTGGGCGGCGTGACCGACTTCGGCCCCGAGGACGAAGGCCAGCCGGAGCTGGGGGAGTAGCGCATGAGACATAAGTACGCTGGATATAAACTAAAGCGGACCACGAGCGGCCGCAATGCGCTCTTGCGCAATCTCGTCACCAGCATCATCGAAGCCGAGCGCGTGGTCACCACGGTTCCGAAGGCGAAAGCCGTTCGCCCGCTGGTGGAGCACATGATCACGCTGGCCAAGCAGGATACGCTGCACTCGCGCCGTCAGGCGGCCATGGTGCTGCGCACTCCGGATTCGGTCAAGAAGCTGTTCGATACACTGGGCACCCGGTTCGGACAGCGCAACGGCGGCTATACCCGCATCGTACGGCTTGGACCCCGCAAGGGCGATGGCGCCGAGCAGGCGATGATCGAACTGGTGGGCAGCGAGCTGGTGAAGCGCGCGGCCGACCGGGCCAAGCGCCGCGAAGAACGTTTGAAAGCGCAGCGCGAAGGCCGCGAACACGAAGAACCAGAAGCAGAGAAGTAGCGGTTCCCGCAAGGGGGTGGGGTTCCAACCCCTCCCCCTCCTGATTTCCCGCCCGCCCTCCCTCAGCGCACTTCCTCTCCGTTTCGAATTCAACCAGGGTCGGTTTCCGGCGCGCGCGATACGCTTGACACGTATACGTGAATAGCGTAGCATCGTGGCGTATGGCGATGATGCCGCCGATGTCCGTAGTGGAGATGCAGGAATTCCTGGACCGCGCCAAGGCCATCTTGACGGAAGCCGAGCGTACGGCCATAGTGGCGCACCTTGGCGCGAACCCGGAAGTGGGCCAATTAGTGCCCGGGACCGGCGGCGTCCGGAAGATCCGATGGGGAACCCCAGGGCAAGGAAAGCGGGGCGGCGCGCGGGTGATCTACTACTACTACAACGGATCGATTCCATTGTTCGTGCTTGACATCTACGCCAAGAATCAGAAGACCGATCTTTCGGAAGCCGATAAACGCAGCCTGAAGCGGTTGCTTCCGATCCTCGTATCGCAATACTTGAAAAGGAGAGCCTGATATGCCGAACCCAGCCCGAAAACGGCCAACCGAAAAGCACACCGCCACTGGCCGAAGACTCATCCGGAGCGTAAAACAAGCGATCGCATGGGCCAGCGGAGAAGACGTCCCGGTTCGCGTCACCATGGTGAGCGTCGAACGCGTGCCCGTAATCGATGTTCGATCCGTGCGCCAGAAGCTCGGCCTGAGCCAATCCAAGTTCGCCACGCGCTTCGGATTCACCGCCGCAACCGTAAGAAACTGGGAGCAAGGCCGAACACAGCCGGATGGTCCAGCGCGCGTTCTTCTTGCAGTCATCGCCCATCATCCCGATGCCGTAGAAGACGCGCTCCGTAAAGCGAGCTAATCGAGACCTCCAAAAGCTGTAGCGCTCCCTTCCGCGGATGCCATAGACGCACCCATGCTGGCGGCCTCCCGATTCGTGGTGCACGGCCTCGCCGTCATTGGTTAC
>JADGNT010000850.1 GCA_017883345.1 Candidatus Solibacter sp.
GTTGGGGCACGGCGGGAACTCCTCTTCTTCGGTGAAACGCTGCGGCGTCTTGCAGACGCTGCACCAATAGATGCCGGTGACGGGCACGATAGCGCCGGGGCGATGATTCATTTTTCTCCCTTGGGGCCGAGAAGCCAGTCGGCCAGTTCTTCCAGGCGGTCCACCAGGCGGTCGGGCGCCGGGTCGGCCAGCGTCTCTGGCTGAAACCCGTAGGTCACGCCGCAGGACGCGACCCCGGCGTTGCGCGCCGTCTGTATGTCCACGCTGCTATCGCCGATCATGAGACAGCGATCGGCGGGGATGCCGGTCTCGCGCATCAGCGCCGCCACCCCGATGGGGTCCGGCTTTTTCAAATCGAAACTGTTGCCGCCGTAGACCTGGAAGAAATGGCCGCCGACGCCGAGCCCGTCCAGGATCGCGCGGCTGATGCCCACGGGCTTGTTGGTGAGCACGGCCATGCGCTTGCCGCCGTCGCGCAGCCGATCCAGGGCTTGGCGCACGCCGGGATAGAGCGTGGTGTAGTCCAGGTAGTGCTCGCGATAGTATTCCAGGAAGAATTCGAGGGCCTCCGAGACTTCCAGTTCGGTGGCCTGCGCGCCCATCGCCCGGCGGATCAGCACGGGAGCGCCGTTGCCCACGTAGGAGTAGACGCGCTCGTGATCGAGCGCGCTCATGCCCATATGGCAACGCGTGGCGTTGACGGCGTGCGCCAGGTCCAGTTTGGAATCGATCAGCGTGCCGTCCAGGTCAAAGATCAATAAATCAAAGCTCAGCAAGTCCATGACTACGCGGTGCCCGTCTTCTTTTTGCGCGGATGCCCGGCGCGGGCCATCGGTTTGCGCCGCACGCGCGGGCGCGTGCCGCCCACTTCGTAGGCCACCATTTTTCGCTGCAACGTATTGCGATGAATACCGAGTTGTTTCGCCGCGGCGCTGTGATTGCCGTGGTTGCGTCCGAGAGAGCCCTGAATCATGCTCTTTTCCAGGACCTCGATGGCCTGTTGCAGGAAGAGTCCTCCGTCGAGCAGGTGATCCACCAACCCGTCAAATCTGTCTTTCATTTCTTTTTATCTCCCCGGTTTGGCAATTGCCGAATCCCTTTTTCCACAGCAGCGCTCCAGGCAGCCTTCACCTGGGCGTAAGTCCTGCGGAAGCCCTCTTTCAGATCGTGTGGAGCCATGGCCGCGAACCCGCGGGCGGCATCCACTACATAAGGGGCCATCCGGGAGTTGACGATTGCCTCGGGGGGCTTGTCACCCCGCGAAAACGCCATCACTCCCATAACGATTGCGATTGCGAACACCAATCCACGCAGCAGGCCGAAGCCCGCTCCCAAAAGCTGATCGACGGTGGAAAGCCCGGTGACTTTCAAAAACCTGCCGGCCACGAAGCTCACCAGCGCGCCCAGCAACAGCACGCCGCAGAATATCACCGCGAAGCCGCCGGCGTCGGCTATCGTCCGGGAACTGGCATAAGGCATCAGGTAAATGCCAACGATGCCGTAGAACCAGATGCCCAGCAGCAGCGCGAGCACGCCTGAGATTAATCCGATGATCTGCCGTGAGAACCCGCGGCGAAAACCGGCGACGACGCTGGCGAGCAAAATCAACGCCAGGACGAGATCCAGCCAGTTCATAGCGGGCGGCCGGTCAGAACCTGATAGGCCTGGCGATACTTCCCGGCAGTCTTCTCCGCGACTTCTTCGGGCAGAGGCGGCGCCGGCGGTTGCTTGTTCCAGCGGATCGATTCCAGATAATCGCGCACAAACTGCTTGTCGTAGCTGAGCTGCGCGCCGCCCGGCTGATACGATTCCGCCGGCCAGAAGCGCGAGGAATCGGGCGTCAGGACCTCGTCACCCAGCACCAGCCGATCCTCCACGAAGCCGAACTCGAACTTGGTATCCGCGATCAGCACGCCCTTGCTTTCGGCGTAGCGCGCGGCGCGCGAATAGATCTCCAGCGTGAGATCGCGCAGGCGTTTCGCGAGGGTCTCGCCGATCAGCGAAATCACGTGCTGGAAGCCGACGTTCTCGTCGTGTCCCGATTGCGCCTTAGTGGAGGGCGTAAAGATAGGCTCGGGCAGTTTGTCGCTCTCGCGCAAACCGCCGGGCAGTTGGATGCCGCACACCGTCCCCCGCTCGCGATACTCTTTCCAGCCCGACCCCGAGAGGTAGCCGCGCGCCACGCACTCGATGTCGATCATCCTGGCGCGCTTCACCAGCATGGAGCGGCCTTCCAGCCGATCGCGGAACGGATGGAGCGCGGCCGGATACTCGTCGATGTCGGCCGTCAGGAAGTGCGTCGGCGTCACATCGCGCAAAAAGTCGAACCAGAAGATGGAGAGTTGGGTCAGCACCCGCCCTTTGTCGGGAATCCCGGTGGGCAGGATGTAGTCGAATGCGGAGAGCCGGTCGCTTGCGACGATGAGCAGCCGGTGTTCGTCCACGCTGTACACGTCGCGCACTTTGCCTTGTGCATGGCGTTCGATGCCGGGGAGATCGGTTTGAAGAATCACGGGATTTTTTGTGACGTTCACGCTTGCCTTCGCGTATCCATCGGGGGAGTAATCCAAATGATACCCCTTCTCGCGGAGAAGTCAATTCACAGGATCGGGCGGTTATGTTTCAGGCGGCCGGTTCCACTGCGCGCGGAATCACGCAGCCTGGGGAGGGGTTCGCTTCTCGAGAGCGGCAAC
>JADGNT010000123.1 GCA_017883345.1 Candidatus Solibacter sp.
ATCGCGGCCTACCTCAAACGCGGCGCGCGCACCGTGCAGCGCTGGGAACAGGAAGAGGGGCTGCCGGTCCACCGGCTGCCGCACGAGAAGCTGGGGTCGGTTTATGCGTACTCGGCGGAACTGGATGCGTGGTGGAGCGCGCGGGCGACGGAAATGCGGGATACCCAACCGGCAGGCAGTCCCGCGCCGTCCATCGCGGTGCTGCCGTTTGCCGACATGAGCCAGGAGGGCGATCAAGCGTACTTCTGCGAAGGCATCGCCGAGGAGATCATCGGCGCGCTGAGCAGAATCGCGGGGCTGCGGGTGGCCAGCCGTACGTCGTCGTTCCGCGTCCGTCCTCCGGCTGGGGACAGCCGCGAAATCGCACGGCAACTCGGCGTCCAAACGCTGCTTGAAGGCAGCGTGCGGAAATCCGGCGGCCAGTTGCGCATCGCGGTTCAACTGATCGACGCGGTCAATGGATTCCATCTCTGGTCGGAGCGCTACGACCGTCAACTGGTCGATGTCTTCGCGATCCAGGACGAAATTGCGCACAAAGTCGTGCAGTCTCTGGAAGTCACATTGAGCCCCGCGGAGAGTAGCGCCTTGCGCAAACCGGCCACGCTCGACATCCAGGCGTACGACTGCTACATGCGAGGCCGCAAGTTCTACTACAAGTACAGCCCGCGCGCTGTGGAATTCGCCATCCAGATGTTCGCGCGCTCGATCGAGCTCGATCCGAATTACGCGCAGGCGTACGCCGGCCTGGCGGATTGCTGGTCCTACACCTACCTCTACTCCGACCGGAGCGAGGCCATCCGCGCCCAGGCCGATCGGGCCAGCCTCAAGGCCGCGGAGCTCGACCCCGGCAGCGCCCAGGCGCTGGCTTCGCGCGGCCTATCGCTCTCGCTGAGCGGCCGGAACGAGGAAGCGGAGCGGGCGTTCGAAGCCGCCATACGCATCGCCCCGGACCTCTTTGAGGCGCGTTACTTCTATGCCCGGCACTGCTTCGCGCTCGGGCAACTGGAAAGGGCCGCCGCCCAATACGAAGGCGCCATTCGCGCGCGGCCCGAGGATTACCAGTCGCCGCTCCTGGTGGCCCAGAGTTACGACGTTCTGGGGCGTTCCGCGGACGCCGCTACGGCGCGCAAGCAAGGGGTGCGCCTGGCGGAGCGGCACCTGGTTTTGAACCCCGATGACGCCCGCGCCCTCTACATGGCGGCCAATGGACTGGCGGCCCTCGGCGAACCGGAGCGCAGCCGCCAGCTTCTCGAACGGGCGCTCGCCATCCAGCCGGACGACCCGATGCTGCGCTATAACGCGGGATGTATCTTTGCCATGCTGGAACTGCTGGAACCTGCGCTGGACTGTCTGGAGAAGGCCGTTCGCGGCGGTCTCACCCAGAAAGGCTGGTACCTGCACGACAGCAATCTCGACCCGCTGCGATCCCTCCCGCGCTTTCAAGAGTTACTGCACTCGCTGACCGGGTAAGAACAACCGCTCCCGACCCAGAGGGTACCCCGGTCGCGGCTCGGATTGAGGCCGCGCTGCTCGAATCCGAGCCGCGACCGTCAGGGAGCGTTTCTTTGGTGGCCGTTACTGGTTCGGCGTGATCACGGTGACGACCGCGGGGCTGCCATCGTTGCCGTTGCCCTTGGACTTGGCCGCTTCCAGCAGGCGCTTCGAGGCCACGACCCGGTTGCCATCTTCCTGCCCGGGCCGCCACACGGCGCTCAGGAAGTGCTGGCCGCCATACCGCGTGAACCGCAGCGTGCCTTTTGCATCCTTCGTCAGCGGACGGCTGTCGGTGGCCGGCGAGAGACGAACGATCCGTGGGATGGAATCCGACAGGTTATCGAAACGGCAGTGGTGGAAGTTCTGGTCCACCGTAACCACGTATTGGCCGGCCGGAAGAACCTGGTCGCCCGCGACGAACGTGAACGGGATCTCCATCCGCATGGTGGAAACCTGTGCGCCGGCGGGCACTACCCACAACAGGGCGGCCACTCCGAGCGCGAAGAACATTGCTTTTCCTGGGATCGCGTTTTTCATAATGTCATCCTTTTTGGCGGTTTGCGCCTTCACCCACTCAGACGGCATTTCGCGGAGAACGCACCACGCAAAGCCCCGCCAGCCGCAATCTGGCGCACTTTGGCGAACTTTGGCGCTATCGCGCAACAACCCGCGCCGCGGAAAGCAGGAGTTGCCGATTGGTGTCACGCATGGACTGCCGGCCGAAGGCGGCCGACAATCAGCTTTTCAGCCAATTTGCGCTCGCGTCCACGGCCATCCCTGAGCGCGTCGGCCAAGGCCAGCAATTCATAGAGAACGGGATCGCGGAGGGCGGCCTTGGGCGCTTGCTTGTACAATGGCTCGAAGGCGATTCCCCGTTGCGATCCGGCCGCGTACGGCCACACCGGAATTGGTTCATCGCCCGGAGCAATGAGTTGCCGCAGTGGTTCGGCGGCATAAGAGGTTGGCACGCCGCGGGTCAGTTCGCCACGCTCGACCGGAAACGCATACTTCAACCCGTGAATCAGGAACTCTTCAATCGCTCCATAGTTTGGACGTTCGCCAAGTTCAGACCCGTGCAACAGGCGCGACGCCTGGGCCCGCTTTACCGCGGCGTGGACCTCCGAAGGGCTCATCGATAGTTCCGAAGCGATTTGGGCGTAGGACGGCCGTGGCGCTAGATACCGGCAAAGCCGCAGCACTACCGCGACGTCTTGGGGCTTGAGTGCGGTCACAATCTCATTCTACATTCGCGATTCGCGAATAGCGAATGGCTCTCCGGCCACGCTACTCGATGAGACGGAACGAGTAGATCTTGCCGATGCGTCCGGAACTGGAAGTGGAGTCGCCGCCGGCCGGTGGCAGCAGGCCGTAATCCGCCGAGCCGAGGTTGGGCAGCACGATCTCGTAGGTCCGCGGCGCCGTTTTTTTGCTTTCGAACGGCACCAGGTCGCGCGTGGCGCCGCCAGAAACGTGCATCACGCCGCCGGTGACGGTGCGAAACTCCCGCGAATCCTTGGCCTCGCGCAGGCGCAGGAGTTGATACTCCGTGATCGCCACGCCTTCGGGCGCATACACCAGCAGGGTCACTGGCGATTTCAGCGCCGTCCTGCTGTGATCGCCGTTCACGTGTCCATTGACGTCACCCTTCACGATTCCCGCGGTGCCGATAGTCTTCAGCACGCCGCCGGTCTTGAAGTTGACCACTTCCGGCGCAAGGTCGGCCCAAGCGTCGTTTTTCAGGTAGTACACGCCGACTTCGTTCACCGGACCCGGCGCCGCTTTGGGAGCGGCGGCCAATGGGTTCCCGGCCGCGCCAGCCGGCATGGGCGCGCCGCCGCCCGCTGCCGCCTTCTCGATCATCGCGGCAAGTACCTTGTCGCTTACCCCTGCGCCTTTCAGCGCAATCAGGTCGTCAGGAGTGGTGGTATAGCTGCCCGGCTGCGCCTTGATGGTGCTGACCAGTATGTCCTCGCCCAAACCCGCCTTCGCCATCTTCAGGATGGCATCATTGGTCAGCACGGTTTGTGCCAGGCAAACCGTGAGGAATAAGGTCAATCCGGCCGCAATCGCACCTAGACGTCTCATAATGCTGGCAGTGTACTATTTCCGGCATTCCAGCGCAATGCGATCAAACGGTCATTTCTTCGCGCTGTCCTTGAACGCCTCGTCGGATTCGGCGCCCTTGCGCGGCTTCCACTCCAGCGAATAATACTCGCCGCGGTCGCGCGCCCAGGGGTCGAAGGCGTTGACCACGTGTTGGAGTTCCGGCGCCAGTTCCGGCATGGTGCGCAGCAGCACGCGCTTCAGCGGCGACACCTGCTGGCGATGGCCGTTGGACGTGCCTTCCTCCATCTGCTCCGGACCGGGACCATTGTTCTTGACCCAGTTCAGGCCGAGCGTGGTGTAAAACTCCGGGCGGAAACTCGAAGTGAAGAACCGGTCGCTGAAGAGACGCCGCGAGGCGTTCAGAATGAACACCACGAACTGCGTCTCGGAGATCGCATACCCGTGCGGGCGCGTCGATTCGGCGAGCCAGCCGACCACCGTATCGACGTCCTCCACGTTGTCCACCATGCTGCCGTTGGGGTGGCCGAGGCAATCGTCGATGGGCTTCCGGTTGGCACCGAGCTGGGCGTCCGTGATCACCTTGGAGGCGTCGCAGGTGTGCTGCCCGTAGACCTCGCGCAAAAGCTTCACCAGATCTTTCTGGGCCTGTTGGTCTTGGGTGGGGGCGCGCACGTCGATGAAATCGTCGAACCCGCTCAACTGGCGCAGGCCGTACTGGCGGCGGAATTCGTTGAACCGCGGAACCCCGCGCTCGCGGTCGCGGATCAAATCCAGCGCGGCGACATCGATCTGCCGGGTGGCGCTCTCCAGGCGTCCCATCTTGACGTTTTGCAGGAAGCGCGGATGATTCTCGAGCGCCAGCAATCCCAGGCGCTGGCGTCCCATGCTGAGCGCCCAGTTGCCCAGACCGCGCGAGTGCATGGCATCGGTCGCCTTGCCTTGGAAAGTCTCGATCACCGGAATCTTGTTCTGAATCTGGTTTGCGTCCTTCTGAAGGTCGCGATATTCGATCAGGTCCGGCACCAGGGCGTGCAGGCGGTAGACGGTGATGAATTCCTCATACCTGTGGGCAGGAGTATGATTAACCTTGCTGGATCGCATGATCGTACAAGGCGTCTACGCCGCAGTCCTGATACCGCGCCTCCCGGATGGCGAGTTGGATACCAGCGGCTTCGGCGCGATTCTGGAGTTTTTGCGCGGCAAAGGCGTCACGAAGATCGTGGTGAACGGCGCCACCGGCGAGTATTGCCTGACCACGGCGGCCGAGCTGGCCCGCATGCTCGCCATCTGCCGGGAGACGCTGCCCGGCGCCACGGTGCTGTGCAGTATCGGCGCGGCGGGGTTGCCAGGCTGCCTGGAATTGGGACGCATTGCCATCGATCACGGGGCGCGCGCGCTGCTCCTGCCCATGCCGCACTTCTTTCCCTATGCGCAGGGCGATCTTCACGCGTTCTGCGCGGCGGTGGCGGCGCGCCTGGACGCGCCCATTCTGCTTTACAACCTGCCCCGGTTCACCACCCCGCTCACGCTAGAGACGGTGCGCGGCCTGATCGAATCCGTGCCCAACATCCGCGGCATCAAGGACAGCAGCGGAACGCTCGCGCTGCTCGGCGGATTGGGTGCCGGGGCATGCCGGATTGTCGGCGACGACAGCGTTCTGGTGGCCGCATTGGACGCCGGCGTCTGCGACGGCGTGGTCTCCGGCGTGGCGGGTGTGCTTCCCGAACTGACCACGTTCCTCTTCGATCGGCGGAATTCGGCTGCGTACCCGCGGGCGGTGGAGCTACTCAACGAACTGATCCGCCACCTCGCGGCGTTGCCCGTCCCGTGGGGCTTGAAGCTCATCGCGGAGTGCCGCGGAGTCACCCCAGCGTGGTTCTCGCAGCCACTCTCGGCCGCGCGCACCGCCCAGGCCAATCAGTTCCGCGCCTGGTTCCCCAGTTGGTGGGCGCAATGGGAGAGCGCCGTGGGGGGCTGCGCCATTAAACCTTGACGCCGCACATTTCCGCGAAGCGCACTTCGGTGGCCTTGACGCGTCCCGCCACCACGCGCAGGATTCTGTGGAAAAACTCCGCACCCAGAGTAGGGTCGCTCATGCAGTGGGCTTTCAGGGTGGCCCCATCAATCTGCAAGGCGGTAGTGCGTTCGCGTGCCCGTACCTGGAACAGCGTGTCCTGATCGTCCAGCAAGGCGCTCCATCCGAAGACATCCCCCGGCCCCAATGCCTGCACCCGCATGACGTATTGCGGGGTTCGCAACTCCACCACCACAGAGCCGGTCAGCAAAAGAAAGAACGATGTGGAGCGTGCGCCATCCACCAGGACGACTTGGTTGTCCTCAAACGCGACCTGGGTCGCGATCTCAGCCAGACGGTCGATCTGCGCGTCGCTGAGCCCATGCGTGAATGCGTGATCTCTGAGAACCTGCTTTTGAGGCATCTGCCCCACCTCCTGCGTGAAAGCCCGCACTTCGGCGCGGTTAACCCTTTTAGAATGCTGATATTTACCGCGCTCTGTGATAAAAAGTGCAATTCTGGTGCCACGCGCTTCGAAGGCTGGGTAATGGCAGGCGGGGGTACCCTCTGGGTCGCCCTCTGGGTCGCCTGCCCCACCTACTGGCGGTCCATCCGCGGACCCGGCTTCCCGTTGGTGGATTGGCGCACCGTGGCCGGGTCGAAGATCCGCTGATCCACTGGCAGTACTTTATAGACCGCGGGATTGGGTTTCATGGAGAACAGGTCGCTCAGGCCGGTAGCCGTGGCATCGTAGAGATTCAACGGCCCCATCCCCAGCAGCCGGAAGATGGTTTTCAGCAGGCCGGGGAAACTGGTATTGGCGTGCGAGACGTAGTTCGGCTTGATCCACGGGCCCAGCGCCATCAGCACGGTGCGGTGCGCATCGATGTGGTCCACGCCGCTTTGCGCATCGTCTTCCGTCACCAGGACCACCGTCTGGCCCCATTCCTTCCTGCCGGAAAGATACTCCACGATGCGGCCGAGCGCGTAGTCGTTATCCGCCACGAAGCTTTCGGCGTACGGATAGCCGTCGGCGGGCCGGGCGTCGGCCATGTGGTCGTTGGGCAGGTGGATGAAGACGAACTGCGGCAGCGCCATGCCTTCCATTTCCTGGATGAACTGGGTGGCGCGAAACTGGTCGGGAACATTCATGTTGAACCCGGGGTACTGGCGCGAGGTATTGCGGTAGAGCGGATCGGGCATGGGGACATTGGTGAGGAAACGCGCGCCGGTGGGTTCCAGGTCCTTGCCTTCATCCACGCCGGCCAGTTCAAACCCCTCGCCGAAATTGCGAAAGGCGATGTGGTGGCGATCCAGGTGGTGCCAGATGGTGCCGTTCTCCAGTTGCTCTTCGGGATGCACGGAGGAATCGCTGCCCGCGAAGAGCAGGCGCCCGGGCGCGGTAGAGAGGCGGAAATCCTTCTTCCGATCGCTGTAGGCCGCCATCAGCGAGCTTTCCGTCCATGCGTTGGGGTAAGACCCCACCAGCCAGTGATGCCCGTCCACGCTGACGTCGCTATCGGCGTAAAAGTTGTCGCTGATGGCCCACTGGGCGGCCATGGCATGGTGGTTCGGGGTGACGTTGATATCGCGAATGCTGAGCCGCCCCTGCTTCCCGTCCACGTAGCCCCGGGTTCCAAAGCGCGCGATTTCCGGCATCCCCATGGCGCCGGGAATGTCGCCGAAGACTTCATCGTAAGTGCGATTCTCCTTGACGATCAGCACCACGTGCTTGATGCCGGCGGGCAGCGGGCGCTCCGCTTGCGGGCTCGGGCGGAAGCCGTTGGCATCCATCACGAACGCGGTCTTGGCCGCCAGGTCACTGGCGGCGGGCAACTGGAAAATGGAGACGGAGCCGTGCCGCGCCTGCCCGCGCGGCGCATTGGGACCCTGTCCGAACCCGCGCCCGTTGGCGACGAACACGGTGTCGCGACCCATGACTACTCGCGTGGGAAACCAGGCGGCCGGAATATGTCCCAGCACGCGCCGCTGGTTGACGTCGATCACGCCCACGGCGTTGATCCCCGCCTCCGCCACCAGCAGCCATCCGGATTTCTCGTGATAGGCGAGGCCGATCGGCAGCACTCCGCGATAGCGTTCCAGCCCGGGGATGCGAATCGGGATCTCGGCTTCCACCGCCGCGGTCTTGGCGTCGATCACCGTGATGGTGTCGTCGTTGGCGTTAGAGACGAACACGCGCCCCGCCGCGGCGAGGATCCCCGAAGGGCTGCTGCCCCCGTGTACGGTCGGCCCAAAAGGCAGACCGGTGCGGATGAAGGTCTCCACTTTCGGCGTGGCGGGAGCGGAAACATCCACCACGCTGACGGAGTTGGATTGGCGCACGTTCGGGTCGCCCAGGCCCGGGACTTTGACCGGTCCCCGCTCCGTGGCGCGCTCAGCTCCGGCGACGGCTTCGGCGCTGGGGAATCCGAAGGCCGGAAAGGCCAACCCGGTGGCGCCCGCCTGCTTCATATCGGCGCCCGGCACGGCCTGGTATTCAAACATGCCGAGGTTGGTGACGTAGAGTTTGCGCCGGTCGGGGGAAAGCGTCATGGCGAAGGGCAAGCGCCCGACCTTCACCGATGCCACCACCTGCCGCAATCGCGTATCGATCACGGCGACGCGGAAGTTGGCCTGATCCACCACGTAGAGCATGCCGCGTTCGCTATCCAGCGCCAGATCGCCGGTGTAGCTGTCGTCGTAGCCCTTCTGATTGAGGTCGATGGCGCGCCGCCGCCCGTTGGGTGCCGCGCCGCTCCAATCGAAGAGGGCGACCTTTCCGGAGTTGCCTTCCGACACCCACGCGGAATGCTCGTTGACAAAAGCGATTCCCATGAAGACGCTGCGCCAGTCGGCGTCTTCGGCGTCACCGGTATCGCCCTTGGTGCGCGCCAGCAGGTGACGCACCTCCCAGTGGTTGTTCTTGTCGTGCTCCAGGATGGTGAGCGAGTTGCGTCCGGGCCCGCCATTTGCCGTAATTACGGATTTCCCTTCCGGACTTACCGCTAACCCAAAAGGTCCACTACCGGTAAGAAACTGCTCCCCTTCGGGCTGGATGATCCGCCCGCCGGGGAGGATCGCCCCGGTAGGGCGCCGCTGGGCGGACCGTATTCCCGCGGGAGCGTTGAAGGACTGGGCCGCCAGGGAACCGGCACACGACAGGACGAGGAGGCAATTCCGCAGGGGGTGGAACACCTCTACATGATATAACCGCCGCCGCGAAATAAACCGTTGCAGAAGTTCAGTCACGAATCGGGAAACCGCTGGCTGAGAAGCTGGGAAAAAAACGCCCGCAAGCGGGCGTGGCAGGCGGACCCAGAGGGTACCCCGCCTGCCACGCCATTGCAAACAGACGACTTGCGGTGGTGGCGCCGGCGGGGTACCCTATGGGTCCGCCTGCGCGGTGCGAGTCTTTCACAGTTTCTAACGCGTGCGGCTCCGATCGGGACCGGTGCCTTTGTGGGTTTTTGCATAGTACCGCGCAACAATTGCTCGATGCGTAAGGAATCCTACTGATCGTTTTTACACTGCGGGTGTGGTATATCAAATATAGGAGCAGAACACCCATTCTTTTAGTGTTGAGCAGTACAAAACCCGAAGTTGTAACGCCTGATCACGAGCTCTGTGTCGTTTGGCACGCCAACTGCAAAGAAGGCTGGCGGTGGTGATTCTAATGAGACTTCAACCAGCCTCGCTCATAATGTTGACCGTTTTCGCCGTCTTGGCGCCATCGGCCAATCTATCCGCGGCCCAGGCACCCAACAGCCAGAAAAAGGCACCAAACAGCAATAAAAAAGCGGCGTCCGGATCGTCGCTCTCCGGCTGTGTGGATGAGAAGGAAGGTCACTACATCCTGGTTGACGACCGGAGTTTAAACCCGGTGGCCGACCTGGAGGCGGACGGCTTTCCTACGGAAGGTTTCGCCAAACATGTGGGCCATAAGGTGACTGTCCGAGGAACGTCCAACTCGGCAAGCACCCGCCCGGTTTTCAAGGTTCGCAGTATCGAGACAATCAGCGAAACCTGCGCGCCAACACCCCAATCGGATAAGAAATAAACGTAGTTGGAGGAGACAAAATGGCAACCAGCCCCACGGTATTTGTACCTCAGAAAGCACTCGAAGATCCCCTCGCGCATCTGCCCTGCTCCAGCATTGTGGAGTACAAGAAAGGCCAGATGATCTACAATCAGGACCAACCTTC
>JADGNT010000851.1 GCA_017883345.1 Candidatus Solibacter sp.
CCGATTGCGGCGTCTGAGTTGGTGAGCCTCCAGCGTGCCAAAGCGGCGTCCAACAGCTTGAAAAGCCGCTCACAGATCTCCATGTGGTTGCGTTGCGCTGGTGGCAATCGGATCAACTCTCCTTTCAGCAGTTCTACGTCATCGGCTCCCCACTCCAGGAGTTCGAACTCGGCGAAGCTCATCATCGTCGTCGTTCCCATGTCATCCATCATACCGCCAGCCGCCGCTACTGCCGTGACCGCGTTAAAGTGTTCGATGGTACTACTGTCCATCGGCTTCTTCGCGCGCTGCGACGATTGTCATGCGGCCCAGCCCGAAGGGCGAAAGATAGTAGCCCAGTGCGCCAGCACTGGGAGAAAGACGGTCCCGCCTCAGCCCCGGACGGGGCGGAAGAACCAACGCGGCGGTCCCTTCTTAGGCCCCGTTCCGGGGCTGGCAAAGGCCCCGTTCCGGGGCTGGCAAAGGCCCCGCCTACGACCCACGGCTGTGCGCCGTGGGCTACTATCTTTCGCCCTTCGGGCTTGCCGCTATGGGCGGCAACTTGTCAAGCCGCGCGCGACCCAGTGGGTACCCCTTCCAACCTGCCCCACATGAAAACAAGATGTCCACACGGTCGCAGACCTACTCGTCGCGCAGCGCCACCGAGGGGTCGATATGGGTGGCGCGAATCGCCGGAATCCAGCACGCAATCACGCCCACCACCGCCAGCATCGCCGGCACCAGCGTAAAAGTGAGCACGTCGCGCGGATTCTTGAGGAACAGCATGCTGCCGACGCTGCCCGCCGCCGCCAGCGACACCGCGCCGCCCGCCGCCACGCCGATCGCCACCAGCCGTATCCCTTCGTGCAGAATCATCCGGTGTATGTCGCCCACCGTCGCGCCCAGCGCCAGACGCACGCCGATCTCCCGGGTCCTTTGCCGCACCGAGTACGAAATCACGCCGTAGATCCCGATCGTGGCCAGCAGCAGCGCCAGCGCGCCAAACACCGCCAAGAGGCCCGCCGACAGCCGCTGCGCCCAGAGCAGTTCGCGGATCGAAATCTCCAGGCTCTCCTCCTGGAGCAGCAGGTTGCCGTCCAGCGCCTGCACCTCGCGCCGCACCGCGCCCATTACCGCTGCCGGATCTCCCGCCGTCCGCACGTACAGCACCGCGGTCGGGAAATAGTATTGCACCAGCGAAAGGTAGACCAGCGGCTGCGGCGCTTCGGCGATGGCCTGGTAATTCGCCGTCTTCACGATCCCGATCACTTCCACCGGCAGCCCCTCCCCGGCAAAGCTGATGCGCTGCCCGATCGGGTCCTGTCCCGGCCAATACGCGGCCGCCGCGGTCGCATTGACAATCACCACGCGCGGCGCCGTCTTGGTATCGGCCTTAAGAAAATCCCGTCCGCGCAGCAGCGCGATCCCCATCGTCTGGAAATACCCGGGCGACACCACGCAGGTCAAGGTCGAGCGCCCCTGCCCGGTGGCCGTGTTCTCCTGGCCTTCGAGCAGCACCGTCCGGGTCGACGCCACGCGGAACGGCGTGTCGCGCGACAGCGCCGCCGAAACCACCCCGTGAACCCCAGCCGCCGTCTCCACCGCACGCTGGTGGTATTCCCGCCCGCGCCCTTCGTTGTACGCCTGGTCCGTCACGTTGTAGGCCACGATGCCCAGATGCGCGGCGTCGAACCCCGGGTCGATCTGCCCGGCGCTACGCAGACTGCGCGCGAACAATCCGGCGCCGATCAGCGCCACCAGCGAGAAGGCCACTTGCGCCATCACCAGCATGGCGCGCGGATGCCAAACGCGATGGAATCCCGCCGGGGCGCTGCCGCGTTCCTTGAGATCGGTCGCCAGATCGGCCTTGGTCGCCCGTAAGGCGGGCGCCATGCCGAAAATCACTCCCGTGGCCAGAGAGATACCCGCGGTGAACAGCAGCACCCGGGGATCCAGTTCCAGGCGGAAGCCCGCATGGTTGAACATGGGTGGGCGCAAGGCCCACAACAGGTCGCGCGCCCAGCTTGCCAGAACCAGGCCGCAGGCGCCACCGGCCATGGCCAGCAGGACGCTCTCCGTCAGCAACTGGCGGATCAACCGGCTGCGGCTGGCGCCCATCGCCAGCCGGATCGAGATCTCCTTGTGGCGCCCGGTGGCCCGCGCTAGCAGCAGGTTGGCCACGTTGGCGCACGCGATCAGCAGCACCAGGGCGGAAATCGTCATCAGCACGGCCCCGGCTTGCGTCACCACGGGACGCGTGCGCGCATTGAGGGCGGCTTCGGTCACCGTCGTCAGGCTGACCCGCCGCCCGTGGTTCTCCCGCGGGTACTGGCGTTCCAGTTCCTGCGCCAGACTCTGTAGGGCCGATTCGGCCTGGCGAACGCTCACGCCGGGCTTGAGGCGCCCCACAGCGGCGAAAATCAGGGCGCGCCGCTGCGCCACTTGCCCGGAATTCGGGTACACCTGGGGATAGGCCGAAAACGGCAGGAAAATATCGGCCCCGCTGAGCTGGCTCAGTCCCTGGAATGCCGCCGGCGCCACTCCAATAATGCCGTAAGGGTGTCCGCTGATCTCGATCGTGCGGCCCGTCACGTCCCGGCCGCCGCCGAACAGGCGCATCCACAACCCGTGGCTAATCACCGCCACTGGCGGGGCGCCCGGCACGTCCTCCTCGGCCCGGAAGCCGCGTCCCACCACCGGGTCCAC
>JADGNT010000852.1 GCA_017883345.1 Candidatus Solibacter sp.
GCGATCTCGTCCATGGACACCTCGGTGGTGCCCCGTTCGCCGAAGAGGCGGCGAGCCACGTCGATGACCTGGTCCCGCCGGAAGTCCCGGATGACCCCTTTGAGGTCGTCGGCGCTCTTGCGCGGCGGCATCTAGGAAGCGATGCGGGCGGCAGGGGGGAACGACACTGGGATGTGCTTGACCCCACTGATGAAGGCGGACTGGAGGCGTTGGACCTCACCGTCGAGGGCGATGTCGGGTATCCGGTCGAGCAGATGCTCGAACATGACCCGGATCTCCATGCGGGCCAGGTTGGCTCCGAGGCAGAAGTGGGGACCGCCGGCGCCGAAGGCAAAGTTACGGTGCGCGCATTCTACGGCAGGCACCGGGTCACGGTGAACGGCAAAGAGATGCTGGTTGACCTTAGGAAGACCGAAGGGACTAAACGAGTCCACGTGGAGTAAGCGGCAAAAGTACTTCCCCGTTTGACGCGGAATGTGAAACCGGGGAGAATGAGCCTGCTACTCAAAACGAGGCTGAATGCGGAGAGTATCGATTTTGCTTTGGACGGCGGTGATCGGCGTGGTTTCGATCGGCGTGGTGCGAACTCAGACGCCGCCGGCCGGGCGCGGTGGCGCGCCCGTGCCTGGCGGACGCGGGGTCCGGCACCCGTGCCGAAAAAACACCTGCTTGTGATCGGTATGACCAGGGGATATCATCACGGCTCCACGTCCAACGCTGTGGCCACCTTCTGGAAGCTTGGCAAGGAGGCCGGAGTCTGGGACACCGAGATCAAGACCGACATGGAGTGGGTCACCAAAAAGCAGCCATCGAGCGAAGCCCACAGCCTGGACTGGTTCGACGCCGTGGCGTTCGTGAACACCACCGGCAACTGGAAACTGGACGACGAGCAGAAGCAGGCGCTGCTCTCCTTCGTGCACGATGATGGCAAGGGGCTGGTGCTGGCGCATGCAGCCATCGACGCCAACTACGACTGGCCGGAGTTCGCCGAAATGACCGGCGGCTGGTTCCAGGCGCACCCGTGGGGCACTTTCGACGCGCCCGTGATCGTCGAAGACCCCACTTTCCCCGCCATGCGGCACTTCCCGGCGCACTTCTTCATTCACGACGAAATGTATTCGCCGAAGAACTGGTCGCGCGAGAAGGTCAACGTGCTGATGCGCCTGGACGAGACGCAGCTCAACTACACCAACCCGCAATATGGCGTCGCGTCCACTCGCCCCGACAAAGACCAGGCCATTGCCTGGTCGAAGATGTACGGCAAGGGCCGCGTCTTTTATTCCAGCCTCGGCCACACCAACGAGGCCTGGGAAAACCCCGACGTTCAGAGGATGTATCTCGAGGGCGTCAAGTGGACGATGAAACGGACGGAGGGCGGCACCGCTTCTCATCCGAAAGTGAAATAACTTCAAGAGAACCGCGCCCGTAAAGGAATGGAGCGGTCATGAACGTTAAGGGAGACCCTCATGCAAAGCAGGCGCAGTTTCCTGGCCGGCACCGCTGCCACCGCGGCCCTCTCGCGCTCCGCCATGGGCGCGAATGACAGAATCCGGTTCGCCATTATCGGCGCCGGCACCCGCGGCAGTTATGTCGGCGGGGTTTTCACCGACTTCCCGGATGTGGAACTGGTGTCGGTGTGCGACGTCTACAAGCCCACGCGCGAGCAGCAGGCGGCCCGGCTGGGCGCGAAGACCAACAGCCACCCCGAGGCCGTGGCCGACTACCGCCGGGTACTCGACCGCAAGGACGTGGACGCCATCCTGATCACCACGCCGGATCATTGGCATGGGCCCATGGTCATCGAAGCTAGCGGGGCGGGCAAGGACGCCTACTGCGAGAAGCCGCTGACGAACAGCATCGAAGTGGGGCAGAAGATGCGCCAGGCAGCGCGCCGCAACAAGCGGGTCGTGCAGATCGGCCTCCAGCAGCGCTCCTGGAGCCACTTCCAGGAGAACGCCAAACGGGTGCAAGACGGCACGATCGGCAAGGTCTACCACGCGGAGTGCATTTACCAGGGCAACTACACGCGGCCCGAAGGCGAGCCCACCGCGCCGCCGGCGGACCTCGATTGGGAACTCTTCCAGGGGCCCGCCGAACGCCGCCCCTATACCGCAATGCGGCAGCGGTCCTGGCGCGCATTCTACGACTATTCGGGCGGCACGCTGCTCGATTGGGGAACGCACTTGACCGACGTGGCGCACTGGTACATGGGCGTGCAGGAGCCGCTGACGTGCAGCGCGTCGGGCCAGTACGTTCGCGTCCCGCCTCAACCCTTGCAGTTGCCCGACACCATGGCCGTGACCTGGAAGTATCCGACGTTCGTGATGACGTACACGAACTGCGTGCGCCAGAGTCCGGACTTCGACGTGCAGGGCAACCACTTCCTCGGGGACAAGGGGTGGCTGCAGGTGAATCGCACCGGCTTCCGCTACCGGCCCAATGCCACAGGCGGGCGCGGCGGCCCGGCGACGCCGCCGTTCCAGCCGGTGAGCCAGAGTTTCCGCTATGACGGCGGTCCCAGCGACCACGCGCACGTGCGCAATTTCCTGGATTGCGTGAAGAGCCGCCAGGATCCGGTGGTCAGCATCGACACCGGCTTTTACTCCACGCTGCCCACGCTGCTGGGCGTGCTGGCCATCCGCAACGGTAAGACGTACTCGTGGGACGGCCAGCGGGCGCAAGCC
>JADGNT010000124.1 GCA_017883345.1 Candidatus Solibacter sp.
CCGGCTTCACGGGGCCGAACGGCGAGGTCCTCGGCCTGCCGGCGGCGGGTGGACGCGGGGGGCGTGGAGGCGGCCGCGGCGCGCCGGCGGACTCCGCCAATCGGAGCTTTCAGGGACGCAACAATCCCAATAACGTGGAGCCGATGGGCAGCGCCAATCCGAGCGAGCTGATTGTCGATCGGAATGTCCGCTGGATCCTGGTGCGCCCCAATGCCGGGGAAGCGCCGGAGATCACGGCCAGGTTCCACAACGGGCTGCAGGAAATGGCGGAGGCTTCGCGGCTCGGCATTCCGCTGGTATTCAGTACCGATCCGCGGCACGGCGCCGGACGCGGCGCGGCCAACGCCAAACCCGTCATCTCGCAATGGCCGGACCAACTCGGGTTGGCGGCCGCGCGCGATCCGGAACTGGTGCGTCAGTTCGGACAGATCGCCGCCAAGGAACTCCGCGCGCTGGGCATACAGGCGTTGCTCGGTCCCATGGCCGACACTTCGACAGAGCCGCGCTGGAACCGTATCAGCGGCACTTTCGGGGAAGACGCCAATCTCAACGCGACCCTGATCAAGGCCATCGTGGAAGGCTTCCAGGGCAAGCAACTCGGGCCGGAGAGCGTCATGACCGTCACCAAGCATTTTCCCGGCGATGGTCCGGTGAAGGACGGATACGATCCGCACAACTCGTACGGCAAGTGGACCATTTATCCCGGCAACAATTTCGACTACCACCTGATCCCGTTCCGGGCGGCATTCGAAGCCGGCACCGGCGGCATCATGGGCGGCTACTTCATTCCGGTGGGCAAGGACACGCTGGGCATCAACTTCTCCAAGGCGATGATCGCCAACCTGCTGCGCGAGAAGATGGGCTTCCACGGCGTCGTAGTGACCGACTGGCTGCGCAACATGCCGTGGGGCGTGGAGAAGCTTTCCGAGAAGGACCGGCAGAAGACCATCGTGCTGGCCGGCGTGGACCAGATCGGCGGCGACAACGATCCCAAGTACATTCTGGCGAGCGTCAAAGACGGCAGCATTCCGATGGCGGTAATCGACGCGTCGATGCGGCGGATTCTCCGGCCTATGTTTCAACTCGGGATGTTCGAGGATCCGTACGTCGATCCGGAATACGCCAAGAATACGGTGGCCAGCGCCAAGTTCCTGGAGGCGGGGTATGCAGCGCAAGTGAAGTCCACCGTGCTGCTGAAGAACGCCAACAACGTGCTGCCGGCGGCCGCGGGTAAGAAGATCTACGTGGAGGGCATCGGCCGGGAAGCCGCGGCGCGGTATGGGACCGTGGTGGACGATCCGAAGTCCGCGGACCTGGCGATCATCCGGGTGGCCAGCCCGGCCACGACGTATCCGTACGGCGGCGCTTTCGCCGGCGGCGGTGGGGGCCGAGGCGGGGCGGGCACTCCGGAAGCGCCGCCGCCCACGGCCACGTACGGTGTCACGCTGGCCTACGGGAACGCGGCGAACTGGCACGTTCTGGAGTCGATCAAGAAACTGGCTGCGTCGGGCACACCGACGGTGGTGGTGGTGAATATGGATAAGCCGGTCATCCTGACCGAGTTCATCGACAGCGTGACCGCCGTGTTCGGCGCGTTTGGCGCCGGCGATGCGGCCGTCCTGGATGTGGTATTCGGCAAGCGCTCTGCCGGCGGGAAGTTGCCCTTCGACCTACCCAGCGACATGCCGTCGGTGATGGCGCAGGCCGCCGACGTACCGTTCGACATGGAGGACCCGTTGTTCAAATTCGGGTTTGGCCTGGGCTACCGGCAATAAGTCTACACCTACTTCTTCTTCATCTTGGGCAGGCCGAAATGGCCGCCGAGGTCGGACAACGACTCCAGATCGACGTTGCCCACCAGGTTGGCGACGGTGAGTTGCCGGGGTTCGCTGGCCAGGATGGCGACGCCGGTAACCTTACCTTTCTCGTTGCGCACCCACACTTCGATGTTCTCGCTCTCCCCGCCGCTCTTGATGCCGACTATGCGGCTCCAGTCGGGCGCCTTGAGCTGATTGCGCACCTTTTCGAGATCGGCCGGAGCGTAGGCGCCGTCCTTCTTGAACTCGAAGCTCTGGATGTAGATGCCCTGGATGCCCACGATCAGCTTTTTGACCCTGGCCTCGTCGGGATCCTTGCCGTCGAGGAACTTACCCGCGAACTGCAGCATGCTGGTATTGAGCGAGACGTCGAAGCTGTCGGAAGCCTTGGATACAAGATGGTCCAGATTGAATTTGAACTGCTGCGCCCAGAGGGTAGCGGCCAGCGCGGCGCCGAGGGCGAGGGTTAGTATCGGTCTCATTGTTCGGTCCCTTTCAAATGCATCTGCACGCGATTCAACTTGCTGCCGGCGATCCGCATGGCGGTCATAACCTGCTCTTTGGCGAGCTGCCCCCGATGCTGGCGCCAGGCTTCCCCGGCACCCATCATCACCAGGATGGTGGCCGCGATGGCCAACCACCGCGGTCTGCGGTGCATGCGCGCGCGCACCCGGCCGTCGAATCCGGCTGCGGGCTCTTTCCGCGCGAGCGCTTTTGCGAGTTCCTGTTCCAACCAATCCATTACCGTTCTCCCACGCCGCGGCGCTCAAGCTTCTCGCGAAGCAGCGCCAGCGACCGCTGAATGTGACTCTTGACCGTTCCCAGCGGGATCCCCATGGTTTCGGCAATCTCCGCGGGGTCCAGGTCTTCCTGGTACCGCAAAATCATCGCCATGCGCGGCATTTCGGGCAGCGTGGCGATCAGCCTCCGCAACATCCCGCCCAACATCGGGTCGCCGGAAACGGGGCGCACGGAGAGCTCGGCCACATCCTCGAGCGCCACCTGCGGGCGCCTGCGGCGTTTGCGCGCAGCGTCGATAGAGCGCTGCACGGCCACCTTGCGCAGCCAGAAGCCGGCATGCGCGGGCGTTTCGATACCCGCCAGATGGGTATGCAGGCTGAGGAAGACGTCCTGTGCCGTCTCCTCCGCCAGGTCGCGGTCGTGCAGAAAGTGCCAGGCCACGCTGAACACCATGGCGCGGTGCTCGCGCATCAGTTCGCCGAAATCCAGTGTCTGCCGTACCGCGGTCAATCCAATCACTGTACTAGATAGATACGCTCAACCCCGGCGGGGGGATGCATTGGATTCAGCCTGGTTCTATGATGAAAGGGAGGAACGCCTTTGGCGGAAGAACACGGCGCTTCACGCTTCCCGCGCACAGCCCTCTGCCTGCTGTGCTTCGCAGTTCTCGCGAGCGATGGGTTGGCGGCCACGGATGTCCGGGTCAATTTCACCTTAGACACCACCGATGCCGATGGAACTCCCATTCAGCAACAGCGGTATTACTATGTCTACCGGCCCGACAACCTGCCGCGGACCAGCCCGGTACCCATGCTGCTTGTCACGCTCGGCGGTGGGACGATGTTCCATCGCAAGGCCGGCCAGGCGGGTTTTATCGTGGTCACCTGCGCGTTTGCCGGCAATTCCACGGGAAATCCGGGAACGGGGTGGAACGCCGACAATCCACGCATCAGCGGATATGAAGACTACGACTACCTTACCGAGGTCATCAACCGGGTGAAGGCGTCCGAAAACTCCAACGACGCTTTCATTACCGGGCTTTCCAAGGGCGGACACATTGCGTTGGCCTACGCGTGCGAGCGGCCGGGCATGATTAAGGCCGCGGGCCCGCTCGACGAGTTTATGGGATTGACTTCGAACATTCCGTCGGCGCCGGTGCCGATCATCGCGTTTCACGGCACCTCCGACAGCAGTGTGCCGTACACCATGATGAAGGACACGGTGGATGTCTGGCGCGCGGTGAACGGCTTGTCGAGCGTGACGCCGGTCACCACCTGGGAGGCGTCGCCGCTCATACCCGGCAGAGTCAGCCAGGCAACCTGGCGAGGCGGTACCAACGGGACCCAAGTGGCGTTCGTCACCATCATCGGCGGCAGCCATACGGATCCGATACCGGCGATCGAAACCGGCTACGACCATACCGATGGCATCTGGGCTTTCTTCAGCCAGTTTCTTACCAACACGCAGAGTTCACCGAAGATCGTTTCGCAGCCGGTGAACAACATCCAGGTCGGCGGACAGCCGGCAAGCTTTTGGGTGACCGCCACGGGCAACCTGCCGCTGAGCTATCAATGGCAGAAAGACGGCGTGGAGATACCGGGAGCCACCGCGAACTGGTACACCGTGGCGGCGGCGGACCCCGCCGGTAGTGGGGCCACGTTCCGAGCCGTGGTCGACAACGATTCCGGCAGTGTTACCAGCGCTCTGGCAACGCTGACGGTGACTGCCGCTCCTGCCGGCCCAACCATTGCCACTCAGCCCGCGGACCAGTCCGTGACCGCCGGCCAGCCGGTCACCTTCACCGTCACCGCGACGGACGCTCCGCCGCTGCGTTATCAGTGGAGGAAAAACGGCGTCAACATCGGCGGCGCGACCGATGCTGCCCTTTCCATTCCGGCTGCCATCTCGGCCGATTCCGGCGCGAGTTTCACCGTGGTGGTCACTAGTGGCGCGGACAGCCCCAGCAGCGCCACTAGCAATCGGGCGATGTTGACCGTGACTCCCGCGCCCGAAGCCCCCATCCTGATTACGAATCCGGCGCGGGCGCGGGTGATCCCGGGCCAACAGGCGAGTTTCTCGGTCACCGCCTGGAGCGCGTCGCCGATGAGCTATCAGTGGCAGAAGGGGACGGTGACCGGGAACATGGCCGACATTCCCGGTGCGACCCAGGCCACTTATACCATTCCACCGCCCACACTCGCCGATCACTTGACGCTGTTCCGATGCGTGGTCGCGAATGCGGCCGGCAATGTGACGAGCGCCGATGAGATCCTCTTCGTAACGGCCAGTGCCACGCCGCCCACGAGTATTACCAGCGTCATCAGCGCCGCGGTGCAAGTGGGAACTCCTTTTCACTACACCATCGCCACTTCCTGCACCGCGCCGATCGGTTACAGTGCCAGTCCGCTGCCGGCCGGGCTGTCGGTGGACGAGGCATCGGGCGAGATCTCGGGCACACCGGCCGAAACGGGCGCCACCAGCATTACGATTGGCGCCGGCAACAGCGCCGGCCACACGTCCCGCGTTCTCACGCTGACGGTGACGGACACACCGCCGCCGATTTCCATCGATTCGTGGCGGCTTGCCCACTTCGGGGCCAGCGCAACCGACCCTTCGATTGCCGGAGACATGGCCGATCCCGATGGCGATGGCTACACCAATCTGGCGGAATTCAACGCCGGATCCGATCCGCTCGATAGCGCGAGCATACCGGCTGGGCTCGCTGCCAGTGCGCCCGCGCGTGCCTTCGGCTGGGTTGCCGTGTGCCATCGACCCGGTCTCCCCGGAAACCCATCCGCAACTCATTGATTCTTCGTCCCAGCACCGTAGCGTAGCCTTTCCAGGCTGCCATGCCCCCATTCGTGGGGGCATGCTTCCCAGGTTTCCCATCCCATTCCAGCACGGGCCAGCCCGTGGCAAGAGATCTCCGTCTCTTACAACCCGCCGCCGATCGCGGTGCAGGTGCCGGTCTCCGCTTCTCCAACCCCAGTCACGTAGCAAGTCATTCCGTGTGGAATCAAGTCCGCGAAGTTGAACGATTTTCCAAAGATCGCGAAGGTATGGCTCGACACCAGTTGCGCCGTGTTCGTCAACGTGCCCGTCATTCCGCCATCGGCGCTTTGGAACATTCCTGCCTTCCTGATAAACTTGGCCACAGGTTCTCCCCAGGTGTCCCGCTTCGTCCAGTCACTCCAGTCGCGGAGATCGGGCCTGGTGGTGAAATAAATGGTGCCTTCTCCCTCGGGAATCAGCGCCAGGAAGTTGAAGTCCTTAAAAGAGGGCAGCACTTGCATGCTGAAGTCCGACACCCAGATGAAGTAAGCGTGTGCCCTGTCGAGGACTGGGGGTTGGAACAGGGGCGCCGAGAACAACAACTGCTGGGGTAGATCTCCCATCAGCACGGGGTACCACATGCAGATAGCCGTAGTATCCGAGGTGGAAACCGAATCACCTACAAAAGCCAAAACCACTTGGGACGATCCAGCAGGTTGGGCATTCAGCGATGCGCATGACCCCAGAAGCACGATTCCCAGCAATACGACCGTTGCGAATTTCATATCAATCTCCTTCCGATTAGGCTAGAATTTGTACTGATCCGGATCTGAAACTCCGTTTTCGATCCGGACCAGTACGGGAACAGTATGACCAACGTGAACCGGGCAAGTCTTGACGGAAACTTGATGTTTTCTTGATGAAATCTCCACGGACGCTTCCGAGTTCGCCGAGTCGAATCGCCGTCCCAGCAGGCCCCGAAGCCCGCGCCGAGACGATGGAGCCCCAATCTTATGCCTTCGGCCCGTTCCGGCTGGTACCCGGCGAACGCATTCTGCGCCGCGGCAACCAGGTTCTGCCCCTGCCCCCCAAAGCCTTCGAGACACTGCTGCTATTAGTGCGCAACCCCGGCCATCTGATGCGCAAGGAAGATCTGATGACGGCGCTGTGGCCCGACAGCTTCGTCGAAGAAGTCAGCCTGGCGAGTAAGATCTCGCTGTTGCGCAAGGTTCTGGCGGAAGCCGGCGCCGCCGGCGGTTATATTCAAACGGTTCCCAAACTGGGGTATCGCTTTCTTCCCCCGGTAACTCAGACCTGGGCTTCCGGCCCGGCGGTGGGAACTCCAATGCGGGCTGAGGAGGCGGCGCCGCCCGAACCGGCGATCCGGTTTATCGCACTTCCATTCAGCGTGCTGAACGGCGATGAGCGGGCCGGCTTCCTGGAACATAGCCTGCCCGAGGCGATCTCGGCGTCACTGGCGGGGCTGCGCTCGCTCACGATACGTTCCAGCCTGCTGGCCGCGCGCCTGGCCGAAGCCAACCCGGACCCCAGGCACATCGCGCGGGAAGCGGATGTAGACATGGTGCTGGCGGGAACCGTCCTGTGTGAGGGCGATCAGGTGCGGGTCAGCGCGGAATTGATCCACGCACCCTCCGGCACGCTGGTCGGGTCTTATGTCTGCCAGACCAGGCTCGACAACCTGATCGAGGTGCAGGACAGCCTGGTGCGCGGCATCGTGGAATTGCTGGTGCTGCGCTTGACCGAGCGCGAGCGGCGGGTTTTGGCCAATAATGTGCCAGCTTCCGCGAGAGCCTACGAGTTCTACCTGCGCGCCAACCATCTGCAGCGCCAGCGGACCTTGGAGAATCTGTCGATGGCGCGAGACCTATACCGCGAATGCCTGGACGAAGACCCGGACTACGCTCCGGCGTGGGCGCGTCTGGGAAGGTGCTATCGAACCCTGGAGAAGTTCGGCGTGGAGGGGCCGCAGAGCCTGGAATTGGCGAAGTGGGCTTTTCACCGCGCATTTGCGTTGAGTCCCGACCTGCCCATCGCGCACAATCTTTATACGCAGTTCGAGGCCGATTCCGGGCACGCCCAGGCGGCCATGGTGCGGCTCCTGGGGCAAGCGGAGAGACATCCCAACGATCCCGAACTGTTCGGGGGCCTGGTTCAGGCCTGCCGTTACTGCGGCCTGCTGGACGAATCGGTCAGGGCGCACCACCGCGCGCGGCGTCTCGATCCGCAGATCGTGACCAGTGTGGCCCACACCTTTTTCCTGCTGGGAGACTATGAGCGCACCCTCGAGTGGTATTCCCTGGGCTTTCGCTACTATCTGGATCTGGCAGCCATGGCCGCCGCCGGGCGGGAGGCCGAAGCCGCCGAGTTACTGGGCCGGCGCAGTTTTCCCGGCGGACCATTTCCGGCCATGATGGAGTCTCTGCGTTTCTTCCTCCAGGGCGACCATGCCCGAAGCCTTGAGATCGTGAGGCAGGCACTCGCCATGCCGACACCGGATCCGGAAGCCAAGTTCTACCTGACGCGGCAGTTGGCCCGAGACGGAGAGCATGCGGACGCTTTGCGGACCATACGCGACCTCGCGACAGAGGGGTACGTCTGCTCGACTGCGTTGCGATGCGATCCATGGCTGCGTCCGCTTGCCCGGCTACCGGACTTCCAGGACGTCCTGGATGAGATTCTCAAGCGCGAGGCGGACGCCAGAGCGGCCTTCCAGGCGGCAGGCGGCGATCGGGCTCTGGCGTGACTGGTGACGGGGTTGATCCGCGCAATACGACGGCGTTCACAGGAAAAGCGCGCGGCGACAAAACTACGTTGACCGGTGACCTTCTGGTTTCAGACGGACCACCCTGGATAGAGGTCAGGCGAGTGCCATCTCCCGCGGCGGCGCGATTTCCACTTTCGTGTGCAGTCGCACGTTGAGCGCATCGAGGATCTTGATGGCTCGTTCCAGCGTGATTCCGTAATACTCGTTGCGCTCGTCGCGCGATACCTGCGATTCATGCACGCCTAGCCTCTTGGCTAGCTCGCGCTGCGAAATCCCCTGAGCAATGCGCAGAGAGATCAGGAGGTGACCGAACCCACGAAGGTTGTCGAGCTCTTCGAATTCGCCGCGCTTCAGACGTTCGTAGCTCTCGACTTCTTCCTGAAATTGAAGGTGAAAAGACTCCATGGGGTCGATGACGCGCTTGATCTCCGCCTCGCTGAGACCAGCTTCCTTGAGCCGTGACCGATGGTCGGCGAGCCGGTTTCGCTCTGCTGCCAGGCGAGCGGACGCCTCTTGATATTCCGTCTCATTGCGAATCATGTCTCACCTCCATATTTGATTTTGACAATACCCCTCGGCTTGCCGTCGCGGCGGGACTGGCGAAAAACCGAAGGGAATTCCAGCTCGTGACCGTACTTGTCACGAATGCCGCTACCGATTCCGAGACCTGGCACGTGCGGATAGAGTTCCACCCGGTAGCGGTGCCACATCGGAAGTTGCTTCTTGGGATATCCGCGGTATGGCTTACGCGATGCCGGGTCCCATGTCCAAATCTTGAAAGGGTCGAGGAGGTTCAGTTGCCTCGACAGTTCGCCGGTTCTTAGCAGATCGAGGGAGCCAACGAAGTACCCGTCGATATCGTTGGGGTGATCCTTGTCTTCTGCAAACGAGCCATCGGCGAAGATGTCCCGAATGCCTGCCTGCCAGAGTTGCCGTGTCAGGATCTCCAGGTTCTTAATCAATTGCAGCCGCCAAGGCATATCCCAGGAAGACTGTTCCTGGGCTGTGCTGGGCCCGAATACGAGTACGGAATTCCGAAGTTCGTCGAAAGACACTTCGAAATCGCCCGGCGGCAGGAGACCGTCAGACTCGAAGGGTGGGATCAGAGGCATGGCATACTGTTCGGCCCATACAGTGACATATTAGCCTAACTTGACAAATATGTCAAGTCTATCGTTTGATACTGAAATTCAAACACACCATCCCGAACCCCAGGTTCACGCAGCGTCATCGTATGCCATCTGAGCTACAGGGTCAATTCAGCCTATTTCCCTTCGATGTGATTTGTCAATTACGTTGTTGCCCTCATAGGAGCATCCCTGTGGGATCGTCGCGCTTGCCGCCGAGGGGAATTCTTGGTCGTGGCGAGTCGATTCGCATCACGGACCTCGTGGTCGGAACCAGACGCTCACACCCTCACCGCCGCCGCAGCGCCGAGCCCAGCGTGGCCGCGTCGTAGCCCGAGGGTGCCTCGCCGGTGGTGGCATAGCGGTAGAGCGCCACGGTGAAGATCTCGCGCGCCGCGGTGAAGGCCGCCATCATGGTCGCGAACCAGGCGATCGCCGGCACAATGAAGATGGGGTATCCGTTGGCGCCGAGCACGCCCAGCACGATGCCCGGAACCGCAAACAGCAGGCCCAGCCAGCCGAAC
>JADGNT010000125.1 GCA_017883345.1 Candidatus Solibacter sp.
GTCCAACCGTAGGAATTGGAAGCACGGTCCACTCCCGTGACACGCGCCGCTCGGGTCACGATGCCGACACGGTCAGCGAAGAAGGACTTCGCGGTGCGGCAGCTCAAGAGACGTTAGCTTCGCCGTTGCATTCGCGGGTTGTGGTGCATAGTAGTCGGACGGCGCTCCGCGGCGAACGCCTGCGGTAGCAGGAGCGGCTTGGTAGAGCCCACGGGCGGCGAAGTGCGGTTCGAAGGCAAGCCCGTCAGAGACTGGGACCCGTTTCCCTACGCCGTCAAGATTCCAACTCTGTTGTCGTACACCCAACCCAATCCAACCCAATGCCGAGAGTTGGCTATGTGGTTGAGGTTCGCTAGAATTGGAAATGAGCGTACCATGCCAAAGGAACGAACCAGAGAGCGCCAAGGTCGAAAGGATAAACGCCCCGGCCTCGATAATCGCGAACGTGATAGCAGCGGGCAGATCCGTGAGAGGAGAGGCGACACCCGTATCGATACACTTCGGCAGACCTATGGCGACAGCTTCGCCCCCGGCATTCGTGGCGACGCACATTTGAAGACGTTACTCGAACGAACAGGCAGCAACTCGCTTTCCGATTACCTGAAGACTGGTGGACAGTCGCCGGTTAGCGGTAAGGACACGGAAGACCGCGTGAACGAGAAAGTTCCCCATATACGCTACGCCTCCGATCAGCGATTTGGGGAGGCGCATCGGAAGACGAGCACATTGCACGCCGGTCTGTTTCGCCGTCTCGCTGAATAGGCGAGCTCTCGACAGCGATTTCCTTGGAACAAGAACCCTACTTTCTGACACGAGAACAGATCGACACGATTCACCGGGATCAGATTGAAGCCTGGGGAGGCTTGCACGGGCTGCGTAGCGAGGATGCGTTGGAGCCGGCCATAGCACAGCCTCAAAACGTCTATTTTTACGGGGCCGGCGACCTCTACGAAATCGCCGCCGCGTATGCCTTCCATATCGCTGAAAGCCAGGCCTACCTTGACGGCAATAAACGTACTGGCGTGCAGGCCGCCGCTGACTTCCTTGAAATCAATGGCATCGATACCGGCCCTTTGCCGGAACTGGCCACGTACGAAGCGATGATCCGTGTGGCCGTCCATGAGCTGGATCGATCCGGTTTAGCTGTGTTCCTGCGTGAAGTTTTGAAACCGACAATCTGAATCAATCGCCTGCGGGATACGCGTGGGAATCGCGGTAGCCTCAGCAGGTAGCTTTTGTGAGGTAGAATCCCGTACAATGCTGTCCAGGAGTGTTTCAGCCATGCCCCGGCAAGCATCCCGCACAGCGCGTATCGAAGCTCGCATTGCGCCCGATGCGCTCCTGATCGTCAAGCGCGCCGCAGAGTTGCAGGGCCGCAGTATCAGCGATTTTTTGGTTGCCGCCGCCCAGGAGATCGCACATCGGACAATCGACGAAGCCCAGATCATTCGCTTGTCCGTCCAAGACCAGCAGCGTTTTGTGGAATTGCTTCTGAATCCGCCGGTTCTTGCGCCTGCCCTGAAGCGCGCCAAGAAGGCTCATGGCCGTTTGATCGCATCCTCCCGATGACGGGTTCCTTCATCATAGAGCCACTTGAGCCAAGCCACGATCGTACGGCGTTTAGGTGCGGCGTGGATGCGCTGGATCGCTATTTCCGGGAGCGGGCCGGCCAGGATGCGCGCCGCCGAATCACGGCTTGCTTCGTGGCCCGCGAGATCGCGGCGGATCGGATTGCCGGATTCTATACATTGGCCGCAGGTGGGGTGCTCCTGGCGCAGATGCCAGTGCGATTTGCCAAACGCTTGCCGCGCTATCCGACAGTACCCGTCGCGCGCCTGGGGCGCCTTGCCGTCGCTCTCGCCTATCATGGCCGTAAACTCGGGGGTGCCTTGCTGTGGGACGCCATAGTGCGTGCCAGCCGGTCCGAAGTCGCCGTGTACGCGCTGGTCGTCGATGCCAAGGACGAACAGGCGGAGAGTTTCTATTTGCACCATGGCTTTGTTGCGTTCGGCGACACGTCGAGAACTCTCATCCTCCCCTTGCCGAAGAGGAAGTGAACTTGCATCCGGAATCTGTCCCCACAAGCCGGCTTCGATCCGCCGATACGCGTCGCAACCGCCAGAGGTATCACGTCCTGCGCGTAGACTTGGCGTGGATGCAGGTGATGCTGCCGGCCCACATACACGGTACTTAGCGCCGGTGGCCCAGGAGGACGATCAGCGCGGCGCCGGCAGCCATGATCGCCGATCCGAAGAGCCGCTTCCGAATCTGGCCCTCCTGGAAGTAGCGGTAGCCGAGAAACACGCTGATCAGGGTGGATAACTGGAAAAGGGCGAGCGAGTACCCGACTTGCAGTTTTCCGAAGGTCAACAGCGTCGCCAGTTGCATGGCGCCGGTGGTGATGGCCAGCCACAGGTAGGTGGGCCAGTTGAGGCGGAGCAGCACAACTTCATTCGCCAGGCGTTCCCTGAGGAGCAGCGCAATCGCCGCGGCAGCGATGGGGAAGCCAAGAATCGACCAGAAAACGAACGCGGTCAGGGGAGAAGAGAGCAGTAGGGCCTTCTTGAGGAAGATGGCTTCGGTAGCGGACAGGCCCAATGCCGCAAAACGGAACTGGATGCCGCGCTCGCGGAAGAAGCGTGCAAAGGCGTGGCTGCGCGGCTGGTTGACATCGCGGTCGACGACGAAGTAGCTGCCCGCCAGAATGAGGAGAACGCCAGCCGCGCCCATGGGCGTCGGGACCTCGCCGATGAGGAAGACACCCAGGACGAGAGAGATCACCGACTTGTAGGCGTTGATGGGGCCGAGGACGGAGAGGCCGGTGGAAGCGAGCGCATAGACCAGCAGCACATTGCCGGCGACGGCGAGCGCGGCACAGAAAACGATGTTCGGCCAAAACCCTGGGCCGAGTTGCAGCGGCAGCGGGCCCAAAAAGATGAGCGGGAGACAGCCCAATGTGAGTAGCGCGTGTGTCGCGCCGATGATGAACAGGGGATTCGCGGAGCGCTGCGTCAGTTGTTTCTGGAAGACGTTGGACGCCGGGTTAGCGAGGATTCTCGCCACAACGAACAGAGCGGTGAGCATGAGGACGTTACGTCCTACCTCTCGTCGGGAAGCTGGAGGAGCCGCAGCTCGGGCATAGGGAAATGCTTCTGGTTGTCGGTGACCAGCACCAGCTCATGGGTAAGAGCCACGGCGGCGATGGTTACGTCGGCCAGACCGAGGGTCAGGCCTTTCTGCCGCCATTGGCGGAACAGATCGCCGGCGAGCTGGGCAATCTCCCACGTGACAGGGTAGAATTCGAGACTTCGCAAGAACTTCTCCGTCTTGGCCTCCTCGCCGGGGCGCATGCCCATGTACAGTTCGGTGACGTTGACGGCGCAACAGGCCAGAAGGATGTCCTGCTGGGAAATCCGGGTGAGAAGCTGAGGCCGTCCGTTGCGACCGTTCAGGGCGTCGATCAGGACGCTGGAATCGAGCAGGTAGATCATTTCCCTTCCCGGCGGCGTTCGAGCTCCTCAAACCGCTGGGTGTCGAGGGCGCGGATTTGCCGCACCCACGCGGCGGCTCCCTGAGCCAGTTCCGGGTGGTCCTCGGCTTTCCATGCTCCGGCGGTTTCGCTCAGGACTTCGCGCTGGCGGCGGAGCTTGATCTCGCGCTGAGCCAGCTCGGTGAGAAACGCACTTCGGCCCCGCTTGCCGACGAGTTTGTCGATGTCGGCAACCAGGTCAACCGGCAGGATGACATGGGCTCGTCTGGTCAAATTCTTTGGCACACTTATAGTGTGACATAAATATACTCGACGCGTGGGAGAAGTCGGTTCTTAGAATACAGTGAATGCGGACTAACCCTTTTGCGGGTTCGCTGCCTTCATGGTGGCGATGCGCTCCTGCATGTGACGCGTCAGTGGCGGCACCATGCCGAGCATGCGCTGTACCAGCATGAGCTGGCCGCGATGGTGCATCTCGTGCTCCTTGGGCGAAATCATCATCTCGAAGCGCGACTTGCTCGGCGGCACCATCCCTTGCGGGTACTGTACGCTCTCCGCCAGGAAAGCCTCGGAGAGACCTTCCAGGGTTTGGGCGTACTTTTCGCCTTCGGCGTGCAGCATTGCGAGAATCTGCGCCTTGGAGCGTGCCACCTGCTCCTCGGCCGCCTGCTTGGCATGGAAGCCGAAGAAGTCGAAGCCCACCAACGTAGCGAGGTGCTCGGTGAGGTGTAGCTGTTCCTGCAGGCGTGCGCCCACCGCGATGTGGATCAAAGTCTCGGCGACGCTGCGGCAGCCCGCCGCGGCGCGAAAGCTGTAGCTTTCCTCGGGGATCTCTTCGGCGATCTTGATGGTGTTGGCGCGTACCGTGCGGAAGGACGCGGCCATTTCTTTCGGTCCGTAATAAGTCATAGTGGCTCCTCTGAGTGAATACCCTTCAGTTTAGCGTAGCGTGGAGCGACCAGACCCAGAGGGTACCCCGGTTGCCACGTCGGCGTCCTTGCCGGCTTCTTCAAAGAATGCCGGTAGGAATACCGGCATGGCAGGCGGGGCGCCCGCTCTACAGAGAATGCCGGTAGCAATACCGGCATGGCAGGCCGGGCGCTTACGCTACGCCACACCACACAGAGTGGAGCGACGTTTCAGGTTGCCACGCCGGCGTCCTTGCCGGGGTTTTTCAAAGAATGCCGGTATAAAGACGAAGGGTCAGAATGCGTCGCGTAACCATTCGATGCGCGGTGGCTGGTCGAGCACGATGCTGACAATATCGAAGCGCGTATCCCGCCACGGGATTTCGGTGCGCCGCGCGTAGTCGCGGGCGGCGCGCTCCACGCGGCCGCGCTTCTCCGCATCCACCGCCGACTCGGGCGGGCCGAATTCTTCGCTGCCGCGCGTCTTGACTTCGATGAAGGCGAGCTTGCGGCCATCCCAGACCACCAGGTCGATCTCGCCAGAGCCGGAGAGCGTGCGGTAGTTGCGCGCCACGACCGTGCATCCGCGCGCGCGCAGGAAGCGGTGCGCCAAGTCTTCGCCGATGCGTCCGTGATTCTCCGCATAGCGGCGGCGCCGGATACGGTCGGCGGCGCGGTAGAGCAGGCCGATCATTTGAGCCCCGTCATTTGATTCCCATCATTTGATTCCCATCATTTGATAACTTCGAATTCGAATTCCATGACTTTGCCGCGCACCACGTAACAGAGATAGTGTTCCCAAAACCGCCGGTAGCGCGGGAACCGGTTGACTAGAAACTGGAATCCCAGCCACCGCCAAAAAGCAAGTAGCTTCACGTGCACGGAAATCTCACGAAATCTGGATTTCGAATAGTAGCCGAAGCCGGCGTGATTCTCGCCGAAGTAGCGGAAGCTGAAACTGTTCAGATGGCTCTTGTGCGTGGGGTCGCAGAAGGAGCTGAAATCGGTATAATGCGGCGTCTCCAGGCGCACCGTACCGCCGTCCCGCACCAGCCGGTGGAACTCCTCCATGGTGCGGATGACGTCGCTCACATGCTCGATCACGTGGATCGCGGTCAGGCGGTCGAACGAGCTGTCGGCGAACGGGTAGGGAAAGCGGTCGAGGTCCACCAGGACGTCGGCGCGGCTGGCGGGATTGCGGTCGATTCCGATGGAGCCGGGCTGCTTGTGAATCCCGCAGCCGACGTCGAGTGTCCTCACACTTCGGAGATTACCTGCTTCAGGCACGCTTCCAGAGTATCAAGCGCGAAATCGCACTGGTCGCGCGTAATCACCAAAGGCGGGCAGAGGCGGAGCGTGTTGTCGCCCGCGCCCAGCACCAGGAGTCCGCGCTCGAAGGCCAGCGTGACCACCCGGTCGCGCCACGCCGCCGCCTTTTCCTTGGTCGCCTGGTCGCGCACCATCTCGATGCCCAGCATGAGGCCGAGCCCGCGGACGTCGCCCACCATGGGGAATCGCGCCGGCCACTGGCGCATGCGCTCCATCAGGTAGGCGCCCATGGCCCGAGCGTTTTCCACCAGTTCCCGCTGCAGGAGTTCGATGGTGACCAGGGCCGCCGCGCAGGATACCGGATTGCCGCCGAAGGTGGAGGCGTGCGCCCCGGGCGGCCAGGTCATCAGGTCGGCGCGCGCCACCGTGGCGCCTAGCGGCATGCCGCTGGCAATTCCCTTGGCCACGGTGAAAATATCCGGCACCATGCCGAAGTGCTCCGCCGCCCACATTTTGCCAGTGCGGCCCATGCCGCTCTGCACTTCGTCAGAGACCAGCAGGATGCCGTTCTGGCTGGCAACGCGCGCGAGCTCGTCGAAGAATTTCTGTGGCGGCACCACGTAGCCGCCCTCGCCCTGCACCGGTTCCACCACGATGGCGGCCGTCTCCCCGGCGGGCGCGATCGTCTGGAGCAGCGTGTCTTCGATGTGCTTCACGCACTCCACCGCGCAGATGCCGGGCGTCTGGCCGTAGGGGCAGCGGTAGCAGTACGGGTAAGGCGCGTGGATCACGCCCGGAATCAGCGGACCGAACCGAGCGCGCTGCACGGCTTTGCGCGAGGTCAGCGAAAGCGCTCCCATGGTGCGTCCGTGGAAGCTGCCGAAGAAGGCGATGATTTTGTCGCGCCCGGTGGCGTAGCGGGCCAGCTTGATGGCCCCTTCCACCGCCTCCGCGCCCGAGTTGCCGAACGATACGCGCCGCGGCACGTCGCCGGGCGCGATTTCATCCAGCTTCTCGGCCAGCGCGGCCAACTCTTCGTAATAGAAATCCGTGCCCGACATATGGATCAGGCGGGCAGCCTGCTGCTGGATGGCTTCCACCACCCGCGGATGGCAGTGGCCGGTGGCCACCACCGCGATGCCCGCCGTGAAATCGAGGAAGCGGTTGCCATCCACGTCCTCCACCATCGCGCCCTGGCCTTTCCGCGCCACCAGCGGATAGCCGCGCGTATAGGATGGCGATACCACTTTCGCGTCGCGTTCGATGACCGCCCGTGCGCGCGGGCCCGGCAGGGGCCCCTTGAGATACGGAAGGTCCGGACGGGCCTGTTCCAAAGTCGTGCTCATGGAAATAACTCCTGTTCAGTATCCAGTTGTAGGGTGGAAGGAACTGCGCGCTGGAAGGCGCGCGCCGCCGGCGAGGGCGAGGAGTTAATCGGAGCCGAAAAGCCCGGGTCGGGATTGCGCTGGGCTGCTTCCCATGGCTCTATCTTACCTCTTCGGGCCAGGTAGTTTTTATACGCTTTCGCCCAAATACCCCGGATACGCAAGGGTTACGGGTTGGTATCTGCCTTGCAATGTATATTAAAGGAGGCCGACGATCATGCGTAAATGGCTTTGCATCTTGCCGGTATTGCTGCTCGCCGGATGCTCGAGAACGAAGACCCCGTGGCCCACGGCAGAGGTTGGGGCCGGGACAAATCCGGCCACCGAATCCGCGCCGGCCGGTGGATCCGCGCCGCGGGGCTCCGCGGGGGTAATCCCCAGCGGTACGCCACTGCACGTGCGTGTGGATGAGGCTATCGACACGCGCCGCAATCGCGCCGGCGACCAGTTCAGCGCGACACTGTCCGAACCCATCGAGGTGGATGGCCGGACCATGGTGCCGGAGGGGACCGAGTTCTCCGGGCACGTCACCACGGCTGCGGCCTCGGGTCGCCTCAAGGGCCGCGCGTTCATCGGATTGAGGCTCGACTCCTTCCGCCTGAACGGGCGGGAGTATCCGGTCCAAACCAGCAGTGTGGAGCGCGTGAGCGCGTCGCACAAGAAGCGTAACGCCCTGCTGATCGGCGGCGGTGCCGGGCTGGGCGCCGCGATCGGCGCTCTCGCCGGCGGTGGGAAGGGCGCGCTGATCGGGGCCGGGGCCGGCGCCGGGGCGGGCACGGCGGGCGCCGCTGCCACCGGCAGACGGCAGGTGGGGATCGGAGCCGAAACCCCGCTGCGCTTCACCCTACGATCGTCCGTCGACATGTAGCAGCGGTAGGACAGACCAGCGACTTTGGTGGTCTGTCACTCTGCCATGGTCAAGCTTGACAGACGACACAAACCGATCGTCTGTCCCACCCTCTACACCGCCGCCTTCCCGAAGACCCGCGCGAAAATCTTGTCCACGTTCCGTAACTGCCGCTCCAGCGAAAACGCTTCCGCAATTTTCGCCGCACTGAGTACCGCCGCAATTTCAGGATCGCCCTCGATCGCCGCGCGGAAGTCGCCCTCCTCTTCCCATGCCCGCATGGCGTGCGACTGCACCAGCCGGTAGGCCTGCTCGCGCTGCATACCGCCGGCGGCCAGATCCAGCAGCACCTGCCCGCTGAACACCAGACCGCGCGTCAGATCCAGGTTGCGCCGCATGCGCTCCGGGTAGACCAGCAGTTGATCCACCAGCTTCGTCGTCTTATCCAGCAGATAGTCGGTGAGAATTGTCGAATCCGGCAGAATCACGCGCTCCACCGAAGAGTGCGAGATGTCGCGCTCGTGCCACAGCGCCACATCTTCAAAGGCCGCCTGCACATGGGATCGCACCACGCGCGCCAGGCCGCAGATCTGTTCGCACGTCACCGGATTGCGCTTATGGGGCATCGCCGAGCTGCCCTTCTGCCCGCGCGCGAAATACTCCTCGGCCTCGCGTACCTCGGTGCGTTGCAGGTGGCGCACTTCCAACGCGATCTTCTCGCACAGCGCGGTAGTCAGCGCCAGCGCGGCCACGAAGTTGGCGTGCCGGTCGCGTTGGATCACCTGCGAGGCCACCGCCGCGGGCCGCAAGTTCAGCTTCTCGCAGATCAGTTCCTCCGTCTCCGGGTCGATGTGGCCGAACGTGCCCACCGCGCCCGACATCTTGCCGACGCGCACCTCCTCGGCCGCCGCGCCCAACCGGTTGAGATTGCGCCCCGCTTCTTCGTACCAGATGGCCAGCTTGAGCCCAAACGTAATCGGTTCCGCATGCACCCCGTGCGTGCGGCCGATCTGCACCGTGCGCCGGAACTCCAGCGCGCGCCGCTTGAGCGCTTCCCGCAACTGCAGCAGGTCGCCGATCAGGATCGCCGACGCCTGCTGCAACAAGAGCGCCTGCGCCGTATCCACCACGTCGTTCGACGTCAGGCCGTAATGAAACCAGCGCGACACTTCGCCGTGCCCGCGCGCTTGCATCGTCTCGGCCACCGCGGTGGTGAAGGCGATCACGTCGTGCTTCACCTCGCGCTCGATTTCGTGGATGCGCTCCACCTCGAAGCCCGCGTGCTCGCGCAACAGGCGGGCCGCCTCGGCGGGCACCACGCCCAGTTGCGCCAGCGCTTCCGAGGCTGCCAGCTCCACTTCGAGCCACTGTTGGAACTTGTTCCGGTCGCTCCAGATCCGGCCCATTTCGGGACGCGTGTATCGGGGAATCATGATGGTTTTAGAATTGAAAAACTTCGCTTGGAGTATGTTGCGCGGCAATCGAGAGGCGCGTCTCCAAACCGCGCTTCTCCAAGGCTTCGGCGGCCACCATCTGCACGATCGCCGGGTGATTGTTTTGCTCGCTCAGGTGGCCCAGAATCAGATTCGCCGTGCAGGAAGCCAGATCCTGCATCAGGTAATCCGACATGTGCAGATTGGAAAGGTGCCCCACGCGGCTCATCACGCGCTGCTTCACGCTCCAGGGATACGGACCCACTTTGAGCATGTCCAGATCGTGATTGGCTTCCAGCAGCAGCAGGTTAGTGCGCCGCAAATGAAACTTGATGGACTCCGGCACGTAGCCCAGATCGGTGGCCACGCCGACGCGCACCCCCTGCGCTTCGAAGCAGTACCCCACCGGG
>JADGNT010000853.1 GCA_017883345.1 Candidatus Solibacter sp.
TTCCGATCTACGTGATGCCCAACGGCGACACCGCCGGCGCCCGCGGCGCCGCCATCGAGGCCCTGAAGTACGCGCGCCACACCGGGCTGATCAAATAATCAACGTTGACCCCCGATTGGCTGAATGTGGGACGATGGCCTGTAACTTCCCCGCGATTGGGTGTATATTTGGCTGAAGCTGTACGGAGTTTACTCTTGAGAAAACTGCGCTGGCTCACGTTATCCGGCTTTGCCATCCTCGCCGCCATGGCATTTCTGGCGACCCGCACCGAGGCTCAGCCTGGTTCGGTCAAACTCATCGTCCCCGGCGTGTGGTTCCGCGAGGGCGATCTGGCGAACCTCGGCCACTCCAACAACATCATCATCGAGATGAAGGACTACATGATCGTGGTCGACGCCAACTTCCCGAGCGGCGCGCGGCTGACTCTCGAAACCGCGCAACGCATCTCGTCCAAACCCGTCAAGTACGTCTTCGATACCCATCACCACGGCGACCACGCGTATGGCAACCCGATCTGGACCAAGGCCGGCGCCACCACGCTCGCCTATGTGGGCGTCGCCGAAGAGATGAAGCGCTACGAACCCGCGCGATGGCTGGCCACCGCCAAAGGCCGCCCGGACGTGGCCGAACTGCATCTCGACGCCCCCGAACCACCCCAACAGACATTCGACAAGAGCCCGTTCATCCTCAAGGACGGCTCCCGGGAAGTGCGTTTCTACTTCTTCGGCTGGGCGCACACGCGCGGCGACGGCTTCGTCTACCTGCCCAAGGAACACGTGCTCTGCAGCGGCGATGCGGCGGTCAATGGCCCCTACAACTTCACCGCCGACGCCAACGTGGCCAACTGGCCGAAGGTGGTTCACTCGGCGCAGGCGCTGGGCGCGCTTCACGTTCTTCCCGGCCACGGTCCGTCCGGCGGCCCCGAAATCCTCGACGGCCAGATGAAGTTCATGACCGAACTGCACAAGGCCGTGGACGACGCCATCAAACAAGGGAAGAAGCTCGAGGCTGTCGTGCCGCCCGGCACCACCACGGTTTACGGCAACGAGGTCCCGGCCAAGACCACGCTCACCCTGCCCGACAGCGTGAAGAATTGGATCGGCCCCTTCCTCCCCGCCCAGGTCCGCGACACCTGGGAAGAGATCGTGCAAAAGAAGCCCCGCGGCGACATCCCGCACTAGGAGCTGCATCCGTGGAGCGACCAGACCCAGAGGGCGACCCAGAGGGTACCCCCGGTTGCCACGTCGGCGTCCTTGCCGACGTTCTTCGGAAGAATGCCGGTACGATTACCGGCATGGCAGGCGAAACGCCTGCGCTACTCATCCTCGGGCTTTATGGTGCCTTCGGAAAGCAGCGGCATCGAGCCTCCGCTCGCCGGCCCCAGCAGACCGGTTTTCACGTAGAGCAGCAGCTTGTCGCGTGTGTCGGTGATGTCGAGGTGGCGCATGGTGAGTTGGCCGATTCGATCCCGCGGCGAGAATGCCGATTCGCCTTTCTCCATCGTCAACCGCTCAGGCTTGTAAGTGAGGTTCGGGCTGGTAGTGTCAAGAATCGAGTAGTCGTTCCCGCGACGGAGTTCAACCGTTACTTCACCGCTGACCGCGCGTGCAATCCATCGCTGGGCGGTTTCCCGAAGCATCAGCGATTGCGAATCGAACCAGCGCCCCTGATAGAGCAGGCGGCCGAGCCGAAGTCCGTTGATGCGGTACTGCTCGATGGTATCTTCGTTGTGTATGCCGGTCAGCAGACGCTCGTAGCCGATAAAAAGCAGCGCCAGACCGGGAGCTTCGTAAATTCCGCGGCTTTTGGCTTCGATGATGCGATTTTCAATCTGATCGCTCGTGCCGAGCCCGTGGCGGCCGCCGATGGCATTGGCCTCAAGCACGAGCTTCACCGGGTCGTCATAGGTAACGTGGTTGAGCGCGACCGGCTGGCCCTCTTCGAATCGGATAGTGACCACCTCCGGCTTGATCGCCACATCTTCGCGCCAGAAAGGCACTCCCATGATGGGCTCGACAATTCTGACGTTCTTGTCGAGGTGTTCGAGATCCTTGGCTTCGTGAGTCGCGCCCCAGATATTGGAATCGGTCGAGTACGCCTTCTCCACGCTCATCTTGTAGGTGAGACCGTGGCTGAGCATGTATTCGGACATTTCTTTGCGTCCGCCGAGCTCATCGATGAAGGTCTGGTCGAGCCAGGGCTTGTAGATGCGCAGCGCGGGGTTGGCCAGCAGGCCATAGCGGTAGAAACGTTCGATGTCGTTACCTTTGAATGTGCTGCCGTCGCCCCAGATGTGGACGTCGTCTTCTTTCATGGCGAGCACCAGCATCGTGCCCGTCACGGCGCGTCCGATGGGCGTAGTGTTGAAGTAGTGCACGCCGGCCGTCGAGATGTGGAATGCGCCGGACTGCAGCGCCGCGATGCCCTCCGCGACCAGTTGTTTGCGGCAATCGATGAGCCGCGCTTGTTCGGCGCCGTACTCGAGCGCGCGCCGGGGGATCTCGTCGTAATCGGGCTCGTCGGGCTGGCCGAGATTTGCCGTGTAGGAATACGGAATAGCTCCCTTGGCACGCATCCAATGGATGGCGGCACTGGTATCGAGTCCGCCGGAGAAAGCCAGGCCGACCTTTTCGCCGGTAGGCACGTTCTGAAGTATGTTTCCCATTTGAAATAT
>JADGNT010000854.1 GCA_017883345.1 Candidatus Solibacter sp.
CTGGAGCGAGAAACTGGCGTGGCAGCAGCAGTAATCGAACTCGATTCCCTGCCCGATGCGATTCGGCCCGCTGCCCAGAATCATGACCTTCTTGCCCTCGCCGGGGTCGCTCTCGCAGGCAGATTCGTAATTCGAATAGAGGTACGGCGTGAAGCTCTCAAACTCCGCGGCGCAGGTGTCCACGCGGCTGAATACGGCCTTGACGCCGAGTTGCTTGCGGCGGGTGCGGACTTCGATTTCGCCCGCGCCCCAGGTTTTGGCCAGTTGCGAATCGGCGATGCCGAAGCGCTTGGCGGCGCGGAACTGTTCCTTCGTGGCGCTGGCGAGCGCGGTCTTCGCCAACTCGCCTTCGAGATCCACCACCTCCTTCATCTGCTCCAGGAACCACGGGTCGATGGACGTCATTTCGTGGATGCCGGCCACGGTGTGTCCGTTGGCCAGGGCGAAGCGGATGTAGTTGAGACGGTCCGGCGTAGGCGTGATCAGCTTGTTGGGGATCAGGCTCTTGTCGTACTTTTCGCTGCCGAAGGCCTTGCCGGTTTCGAGGCTGCGAATGCCCTTCCACAGGGCGGCCTTAAAGGTGCGCCCGATGGCCATGACCTCGCCGACCGACTTCATCTGGGTGCCGAGCGTGGTGTCGGCGCCGGGGAATTTTTCGAACGCCCACTTGGGGATCTTGACCACCACGTAATCGATGGTCGGCTCGAAGCAGGCCGGCGTCTTGCGCGTGATGTCGTTCGGGATCTCGTCCAGCCGGTAGCCCACGGCGAGTTTGGCGGCGATCTTGGCGATGGGGAAGCCGGTGGCCTTGGACGCCAGCGCGGAACTGCGCGACACGCGCGGGTTCATCTCGATGATCACCATGCGCCCGTTGGCCGGATTGAAGGCGAACTGCACGTTGCTGCCGCCGGTATCGACGCCGATCTCGCGCAGGCAGCGCAGGGCGGCGTCGCGCATCATCTGGTATTCGCGGTCGGAGAGGGTCTGGGCCGGCGCCACCGTGATGGAATCGCCGGTGTGCACGCCCATGGGGTCGAAATTCTCGATGGAGCAAATGATGATGCAATTGTCGGCGAGATCGCGCATCACCTCCAGCTCGTATTCCTTCCAGCCGAGGGCACTCTCTTCGATCAGCACCTCGTGCACCGGGCTGAGAGAGAGGCCGCGCTCCAGAATCTCCACCAGCTCTTCCTGGTTGTAGGCGATGCCGCCGCCGGTGCCGCCCATGGTGAAACTGGCGCGCAGGATGCACGGATAGCCGATGCGATCGGCGAACGCCAACCCAGCGGTGACAGAGTTGACGAGCTGCGATTGCGGCGTCTCCAGGCCGATCTTGCGCATGGCGTCCTTGAACAGCAGGCGGTCTTCGGCCTTCTTGATGGCGTCGATCTTGGCGCCGATCAGTTCCACGCCGTACTTTTCCAGCACGCCCGCTTCGGCGAGTTCCACGGAGAGATTCAGGCCGGTCTGGCCGCCCACGGTGGACAGCAGCGCGTCGGGCCGCTCGCGCCGGATGATCTCTTCGAGATAGGGCAGGGTCAGCGGTTCGACGTAGGTCTTATCGGCGAGGTCCGGATCCGTCATGATGGTGGCCGGATTGGAATTGACCAGGATGACTTGGTAGCCGTCGGCGCGCAACGCCTTAGCCGCCTGCGTGCCGGAATAATCGAACTCGCAGGCCTGCCCGATGATGATGGGGCCGGAGCCGATGATCAGGATGCGGTGGAGGTCGTTGCGTCTCGGCATGCTATTTGGCCCCGCGCATCAGCCTGGTGAAATCGTCGAACAGATAGTGCGAATCGTGCGGGCCGGGCGCGGCTTCGGGATGGTATTGCACACAGAATACCGGCTCGCTGCGGTGGCGGAAGCCTTCGAGCGTCCGATCGTTCAGATTGACGTGGGTGATTTCGACCTCGCTCAGGTTGAGCGAATCCGGGTCCACGGCGAACCCGTGATTGTGCGAGGTGATCTCGACGCGCCCGGTGAGTTCATTGCGCACCGGATGGTTGGCGCCGCGATGTCCGAACTTCAGCTTGTAGGTCTTGCCGCCGAGGGCGAGGCCGAGCAACTGGTTGCCCAGGCAGATGCCGAAGATGGGCTTGCGGCCGATGAGCTTGCGGATATTGGCGACCTGGGTGACCAGCGGCTCCGGGTCGCCCGGGCCGTTAGAGAGGAAGATGCCGTCGGGATGGAGGGCCAGTACGTCCTCCGCGCTGGTGAGCGACGGCACCACGGTGACGCGGCAACCGGAGTGCACCAGGCGGCGCAGGATGTTGTGCTTGATGCCGTAATCGTAGGCCACCACGTTGTAGCGGGGCTCGGCTTGCGGTCCGATTGGGTCGGAGGGCGAGCACGGCTGCACGGTCTCGGTCCACTGGTAGGATTGGCGCGTGCTCACGCGGCTGGCGAGGTCGAGTCCGGCCATGGTGGGAATATGGCGCGCCTTCTCCACCAGCTTCTGCCCGTCGGTTTCGACGGAGGAGAGCACGCCGCGCATGACGCCGCGGGTGCGCAGGTGGCGAACCAGCGCGCGCGTGTCGAGATCGCTGACGATGGGCACGCCGGCGCGGGTGAGGAAGGCGTCGGCGGCGGCATCGCTGCGCCAATTGCTGGCGATGGGCGAAAACTCGCGGACCACGAGGCCTTCAATGTACGGACCGTTGGCCTCGTTG
>JADGNT010000855.1 GCA_017883345.1 Candidatus Solibacter sp.
GCCACCGCCAGCGTCGAGGCCGTCACCACCAGGCTGATCGCGGCCGCCGAAACGCCGAATTCGCGCGCCAGCATGGGCAGCAGCGGTTGTGGAGCGAAGAGCGTGACGAAGGCGCAGAATCCCGCGAATACCACCGCGGCGGTGCGGGTTGTCGAGCGCGGTGTCGCCTGCGAGAGCATTCCTTCCATTATGCGATGACGCGCCACCTTAGCAATTTCGGACTAAAAATACTCTTTATGCGGGGATCAATTATACTGAAGTTATGCAGAATCTAGGCATTCGTCCCAGCCATTACGGCCTCCAGGAACACGGCGTCCGCAACGCCAGTTTCGTGTACTGGAATCTGGGCACCGCACAGCTCATCGAAAAGGCCATCCAGCGCCGCGAAGGATTGCTCGCCAGTGGCGGCGGTCTTGCGGTCCGCACCGGCGATCAGACCGGCCGCTCGCCGCGCGACAAATTCGTGGTCCGCGATCAGACCACCGAAACTACCGTCAATTGGGGCTCTGTCAACCAACCATTCACGCCGGAGCAGTTTGACCGTCTCCACGGCAAACTGCTGGCCTACCTGCAGGCGCGCGATCTCTTCGTCCAGGATTGCTTCGCCGGCGCCAGCCCAAAGTATCGGATTCCGATTCGCGTCATCACCGAGCTCGCCTGGCACAACCTGTTCGCACGCCAGCTTTTCGTACGCGCCGATCCGGAAAAGACCGGCGATCACGTGCCGCGGTTCACGGTCATCGACGCCCCCGGTTTTCGCGCCGACGCCGCCGAAGACGGCACCAATTCGGACGTCTTCGTGATCGTCAACTTCACCCGGAAACTGGTCATCATCGGCGGCACCGCTTACGCCGGAGAAATGAAGAAGGCCATCTTCAGCGTGCTGAATTATTTCCTCCCCACCGAGGACGTCCTCCCCATGCACTGCTCGGCGAATGCCGGCGCCGATGGCGTGACCGCGCTCTTCTTCGGCCTCTCCGGCACTGGCAAAACCACCCTCTCCGCCGACCCCACGCGCCACCTGATCGGCGATGACGAGCATGGCTGGGCGCCCTCGGGCGTTTTCAATTTCGAAGGCGGATGCTACGCCAAGTGCATTCGCCTGCGCCGCGAAACCGAACCCCAGATCTGGGATGCCATCCGCTTCGGCACGGTGCTCGAAAACGTCGCGCTCGACACGGAACTGCGTCTGCTCGATTTCGACGACACCACGTTCACCGAAAACACGCGCGCGGCGTATCCGGTGACCTTCATCGACAACGCGATTTTGCAGGGCGTCGGCGGGCATCCCAAGAACATCGTCTTCCTGACCTGCGATGCCTTCGGCGTGCTGCCTCCGCTTTCCCGTCTCACGCCGGACCAGGCCATGTTCCACTTCCTGAACGGTTACACCGCGAAGGTGGCGGGCACGGAGCGCGGTCTCGGCAAAGAGCCCGAAGCCACCTTCAGCTCCTGCTTCGGTTCGCCCTTCCTGCCGCGCAACCCCGAGGTCTACGCCGAGATGCTCGGCAAGAAGATGCGCGAACACAACGCGTCCTGCTGGCTGATCAACACCGGTTGGTCCGGCGGACCCTTTGGCGTCGGCCAGCGGATGAGCCTCCCGCTCACGCGCGCGCTGGTCACCGAAGCGCTGGGCGGATCGTTGGCCAACGCCGATTACCGCATCGACCCGGTCTTCAAAGTGCAAGTCCCCGTCGCCTGCCCCAACGTGGATTCCAAAGCCTTGGACCCGCGCGCCACGTGGACAGACCCGATGGCCTACGATCGAGCCGCCAAGGATCTGGCCGCCCGCTTCCGCAAGAACTTCCAGAAGTTCGAGAAGGCCGCTGGCATCCTGAACTCCGAAGAAGTCCTCGCCGCCGTGTAAGTAGGCCGCCTCCGCGCAACCCGCCTGTGGCCTGCCACCCCGGTTGGGTGCGAATCGCTTACTGCCGCGCGCGCCTTCGGGTCCGCTCGCCAAAGGCGCACCCGGCGTGGCAAGATAAAAAGAGACTCGCTGGTGCCTTTTGTGGTAGCCGTCGGCGAACTGCCCCGATGCGGGGTTACGCCGCCGAACCGGCACGACAAAAGGCTAGGAGAATTGCGTAGTTGATTAGCGGGTCATCGTAACTTGAGAGTACCGACTTCCAGCCTATCGGGTGGCCCCAGGTTCCGCAATCTTCATGGTCGGCCGTGAGTGCTCGATACTCAGGTCGATCCACTGGTCAACCAGACGTTGGAACCGCTTGTGGGTAACGGTCTGGCGGCGAATCTCCTTCACCCAGTCCCGGCGACACCCCCGCCGCCGCACCGGCCGCGGCGCCGGGGCAGGCCCGCAAAGTACGGCAAGAAGATCAAGGTCGCTGCGCTGCTGAAGGAGGAGGATCAACTCCAGGAGGCGCCCAGCCCCGTCTATGGCGAGCAGGCGGTGATCCTGACTGGATGGCGGCCATGACGCCACTACGGCGCGTGAGCGGCCACCAGCACCTACACCGCAAATCGGATGCCTACCGCAAAGCCGTTCGGCGAAAGATCGCAGCTTACCATCGCCACATCCAACTTGGGCTCATCGCCCAGGGCCTGCTACAGATTCTCTCCGCCACGAAAGCCAAGCTGGTATGGCGATCCTTCGGCTCGTGGATACGGACCGCTCGGCCAGGTCTGGCCCCCTCCGAACAGGTTGTGGCCATT
>JADGNT010000856.1 GCA_017883345.1 Candidatus Solibacter sp.
TCGCCACGCCCTTGCCGCCCTTGAAGCGGAAAAACACCGGGTAGAGATGGCCGAGGAACACCGCCACCGCGACCAGCGCGATGCCGGTCATGTCCACGCCATAGTCCGCGGCGAAATATCTGGCCAGGACCACCGCCAGCGCGCCTTTTCCGGTGTCGCCCGCGAGCGTCAGCGCCGCGGCCAGCCTTTTGCCCGTGCGCAGCACGTTGGTTGCCCCCGGATTGCCGCAGCCGTACCCACGGTGGCCTCCCTGACCACGTTGCTTATGCTGTCATATTGGCACCGGCCGGGGGGCAGTTCAAGTTTGGCGCGATGGTTGGCGCGATGGTTTGCCGCGATGGTCCCGCAGCAAAAATGCCCCCGCTCGAAGCGGTACAGCGGTATCTCTAGCGGATGCCAAGGCGCTTGCCCAGCAACGCTAATTCAGCCAGTTTCTTTTTTCTCTCGGCCCCGATAGCCCGAGTTTCCAGACCATGAACGGTCTTTGCCTAGGCGCAAGCTGCTCTGCCCTCCGCCCAAGAACCGGTCACTTCTTCGGCGTAAGAACCAAAACCGCCTATCCTTCAAGAAGACAGCGTGGGCCGGCTCAAATCGGGCGCAAGGCAATGTACCCATGGCCACCTCGGGCGCCGGGTTCGCATTGGGACGAACTGCCTTCGCCGCCGCCGCCGCCGCTGCCGAGCGAGCCGCGCTCCGGCGGGATGTCTTGGATCCTGCGGCCCGGGGTCTCTCCGCCGCCTCCACCGCCCTGCCCCATGCTCGTCGCTCCGCCTCCGCCGCCGGCGCCCGAGCGTTTGTCAACGTCATGTGCCGAATCCAAGCCAGGTGCACCCCCCCCCCCCGAACGCCCCGACGCGAGCTTGCTTGCGCCAGACGCGGCTTCGTCTTCGACGCTGTACTTGGTTTCAGGGCGGCCCCCATGTCCGCCGCTGGCTTGCGCGGGGCCGGAGCCGCCGTGCGCATCCATCTTGCCTGCCATTCGTTCGTTCTGACCGCGTTTGGGGCGAGCGTACACGTCGGCTCCTGGCGTTCCGATGACAACCTCGCCGGTCGCAACACGGACCATGTTGCTTGGACTTCCTACCCATCCGGGACCGCCGCCGAGGCGGGCACTGGGCACGCAGACACTTCCACCCGGCCCGCCTGCTCCGAGGGTGAGTTTGTATACCCCTTGGGTCAGATTAACCGTCGATTGTGTATCGATTGCGCCAGCGCCGCCGCCTCCGCCGCCGCCGCCTTCGCCGCCGTGAAAGGCTTGCAAAGACCCGCCGGCGCCGCCGCCCCCGCCGTTGGCAAGATAAACCGTGTACCTGCCTGCCGTTGGTCGTGACGCCGACGCAACGTCCCCGCGCGGCGACACCGTAAGCAAGCATTGTTGATTTACCGGATTGCCAACGTCGTTCCTTATCGTAAAGAGACCCCGTTCCTTGTCGTAATTGGTATCGAAACAATTCGGCAAATCGGACATCGAAACAAGAGGCGCGGGCGGTACACTGGTGCATCCAGTCCCAATACCTACCAGCAGTGATAGAGTGAGCTTGGTGATCTTCATCTGAAATCTCCTTACTGAGAGTTGCATCCACTCCGGTCCGACAAATGTCGAACCTCATTGGCCGGCCTGTTCGGCGCCGTGCGAATCCTAGTTAAATCACCCCCGGCAAAGCCGGGCACTTCCCTCACTGAGCCAAACCTATTTTCCTAAAATAATTATATTGTCCTTTTGCACCGCGTTCCGTGCGCTGGCGTACATGCGAAGCGAACTATCTTGATCAACTCATTGCACCGCGATTCACGAATCCGGGACCAGACGCTGTCGATTGGGCGATCGATATCCTCCTTTCCCCTGCTATGTTCTGTGCACTTCAGTCCCGTCCCTCCCGGTCCAACTCGACAGTTTGGCGTGGCCGGCGATAGCTGGCCGATTTGCTGACCGATGGGGGATAGAAAAAATGGCTCTTCTGCAGATCAAGTGGGTGTAACAAAGGGGTGAATCGTCTGAAAGCCGCATGGAATAAGGGTTTGCGGGGTTCGTGAGCATGAAAAAATCTGGCATGATTTGCGCATGGCTACCTCTCGAGGACTTACCGATTTATTCCGCTTCCCTGGCTTTCGTGCATATGCGAAGGCGCGAGGGGTGTTCGGCGACCCGAAGGCGCGTGTGCTTCGCTTGGAGCGACGTGGAAAAAAAACCGCTGCGGGGGTTTCCAATTTCCGTGATTGATCCGGCGTTGTGCGGCGCGCCAATGAATGATGCTCGGGGAACGCGAACACGCTGACAGTCTGAGTTCGGCCAGGAGCAGACGGACGAGTATTCTCCCCATAGCAGTCACTCGATCATGTTATTGGTCGGCTGTAGGCTCGCGATATTGTGCTTGAGGTCCTCAATGGTTCGGCATTCGGTGATCTCCAGTTCCAGTCCCGCCGCTTACGTAAGCCGAACCCCGCGCTATCCAGGTAGCAGGTAGCCCTTTTCCCGGAACAGCGTCAGGCAGGCGCCGACAACGACGGAATCATATGCGCTTCCGCGACCGCGTTCGATCTCGGCCAGCGCCGCCTCGATTCCGAGCCCTGCGCGCTACCGCCGGTGCGAGGACAGGTCTACCCACATCGCGTAAGCCCTGCCGGGCGCACAAAGAAAAAGGACCCTCGCGGATCCTTTTTCAT
>JADGNT010000857.1 GCA_017883345.1 Candidatus Solibacter sp.
ACGTCCGACCCCTTGAGCGCGTACACCATCTGCGATACAACGTCGTAGAGCGGCTGGGCGTTGGCCCGGTCGATGCGTACCGCGATCAGGTCCGCACGCTTGCCGCTTTCGAGCGATCCGATCTCCTTCTCCATGCCGAGAGAGCGCGCGCCGCGGATGGTCGCCATCTCGAGCGCCGCCGCCGCCGGCAGCGCCTGCGGGTTCATGGTGGTGACCTTCTGTAGCTTGGCCGCGAGATCCATTTCCTCGAACATGTTGAAATCGTTGTTGCTGCCCGCCGGGCCGTCGGGACCGAGTCCGACGGCGAGATCGAGCGCCAGCATACGCGTCACCGGCGCCACGCCGCTGGCAAGCTTCATGTTGCTGGAAGGGCAATGCGCGATTCCCACGCCGCGCGATTTCAGAATCGCCATATCGGCCTCGTCCACCCACACCGCGTGCGCCGCTACCGAGCGGCCGTTCCATATCCCAAGGTCATCCAGCGTTTTCGTGGGTGTGGTGTGCCGCTTGGCCATTTCGTCGTCGTTCTCCTTCTTGGTTTCGGAGAGGTGGATCACCAGCGGCGCGTGGTATTGGTTGGCGAGCGCGCGCGCCGCCTTCAGCGTCTCATCGGAATTGGTATACAGCGCGTGCGGCGCCACAGCGGCCGTGATCAGCGCGTCATTCTGAAAGCGCTTCAGGAAGCGTTCCGTGTAGGCCAGCGCATCGGCGGGAGTCTTGTTGTCGGCCACCGGGAAGCCGATGATGGTCTCGCCGAGCACGCCGCGCATGCCCGCTTCCTTGGCGGCTTCCGCCACCACGTCCTCGAAGTAGTACATATCGGTGAACGTGGTGGTGCCGGAGAGCAGCATTTCGAGACACCCCAGGCGCGTGCCCCAGCGCACGAAATCGGCCGTGACGTTCTTTCTCTCGGCGGGGAAGATGAATTTCTCGAGCCAGTCCTGCAACTTCAGATCGTCGGCGATGCCGCGGAAAAGGCTCATCGCGGCGTGCGTATGGGTATTGATCAGCCCGGGCGCCAGGATGGCGTCGGGACGGTCCAGGCGCTGCTTCGCCTGGAAGCGCGCGTCGATCTCGGATTTCGTGCCGACCGCGAGGATGCGATCTCCCTTGATGGCCACCGCGCCATTGGGGATCACGTGGCGCTGCGCGTCCATCGTGATCACGTAGCGCGCGCTCCAGATAAAGTCGGCCGGTTCGGCGGCCAGCGCCAGGACGAAGAGGAAAAAACTAAAGATACGAGGCATCGAAGGGCTTCGGGAAAAGATCTTTCAACCGGTAGGTTTCGGTTTTGCCGTGCAGGTTGGCCAGCACCAGTTCCACGTCTCCGCAGAACTCCCAGAGAATCTGCCGGCAGGCGCCGCAAGGCGGTGTCAAATTATCGGTATCGGCGGCCACCGCCACGCGGCGGAACTTGCGGACGCCTTCAGAGATCGCCTTGAAGACCGCGACGCGTTCGGCGCAAAGCGTGAGCCCGTAGGTCGCATTCTCCACGTTGCATCCGGTATGAATCCGCCCGCCGCCGTCTTCAATCGCCGCGCCCACCAGGAACTTCGAGAACGGCGCGAAGGCATGCAGGCGGGCGGCGAGGGCGGCGTCAATCAGCGGGTCAGGCAATGGATGGCTCCAGCGGAACCCGGGGACAGACAGGACTGCCAGCGGATTTCCGGCAAACGGCGCCGGAAATCCATGGCAGTCTTGTCAGTCCCCGACGGGTTGCGCACATTTACGCCTCCAACCTCGGCAGCAACGCCTTCAAAAACTTCACCAGCGTGTCGCGCACCATCGCGCCCGTCTCCAGCACTTCCTCGTGATGGATCTTCCGCGGCAGAATTCCCGCCGCCATATTCGTCACGCACGAGATGCCGAGCACCTTCATCCCCATGTGATTGGCCACGATCGCCTCGGGCACGGTCGACATCCCCACCACGTCGGCGCCGATGGCGCGCAGGTAGCGAATCTCCGCGGGAGTCTCGTAGCTGGGGCCGAGCATGGCCGCGTACACGCCTTCGGCGATCGGTATGCACAGTTCGGCGGCCACCTGCTTGGCGGTCTCGCGATACACCCGCGAGTAGGCCTCGGACATATCGGGGAAACGCGGGCCCAGCGAATCGTCGTTGGGGCCCACCAGCGGGTTCGCGCCTTGCAGGTTGATGTGGTCGGAGATCAGCACCAGCCCGCCGCGTTCCAGCGCCAGATTGATCCCGCCCGCCGCGTTGGTGAACACCATGGAGCGCGCACCAATGGAGTGCAGCACGCGGACGCCATAGGTCACCTGCTGCATACCGTACCCTTCGTAGAGGTGCGCCCGCCCGGCCATCACGGCCACGTCCAGCGCCCCCAACTTGCCGATAATCAGCTTGCCGGCATGCCCCACCGCGGTGGAGTGCGGCCAGCCGGGAATATCGGCGTAAGGGATATCCGTCCGTTCAGTGAGTTCATCGGCGAACGCGCCCAGTCCGCTGCCCAGCACCAGGCCGATGGCCGGCCGCACGTCCGTGCGCCCCTGTATGGTTCGTTTGGCTTCGTCCGTCACAGCAACATTCCCGCAATGCAGGCTGACATAAAGTTCGCCATGGTTCCGGCGGCTACGGCGCGCAGGCCGAGCCGCGCCAGGTCGCTCTTGCGGGTAGGCGCCAGCGCGCCGATACCGCCGATCTG
>JADGNT010000858.1 GCA_017883345.1 Candidatus Solibacter sp.
GGGCGTGCTCCAAAGCGCGTCCCGAGGAGTCGGGACGCGGCAGACTGAGAGTCTGCGCCACGTCGGTGGCTGAGAAGTTATTTTTGCGTGGTCTCTAAGGTAAAACTTCCACCTGCGCTGGTACTGGGGGTACTGCCCCCTTTCTTATGCATTTGGTAGAGTGGATCTAGAGCCGGTATCGACCGGGGCCGTATCCATGCGCAAATCACCTGCCGAGCAGTTTCTGAACCCGCTATTCCGAGCCATTTTTCTGATCGCCCTGGCGATGTTCGCTACCGAACGCGAAGCCCGCGCTTACACGGACCCGGGCTCGGGCGCGCTGATCTGGCAGATGGCGGTTGCCGGCCTGGTGGGCGTGAGCTTCTACTTCCGCAGGCTCACCGCCTGGTTTAAGAAGCGAAAAGGTCCAAAAGTTTGAGCGAGCCCCCGCTTCCGGCGCAACCCATCACCGCTTCATTCCGCGATCCCGCCGGTAGCGTCTTTCGCTACCGGGAGAGAGTTCTGCGCGTCGTCAACGAGACGGGAGCCGCCGACCTGGAGGCCTTCCTGGCGTCGCAATCCGGCCGGAAACTGATGGCCTCCGGCGCCGTCGTCCCCACCCGCGCGCTCGACCCAGCGGAGTGCCGCGAGTTGCTGGCCGACCCCTCCGTTCGCGAGCTCTACGAGGCGCGCGGCGGGCAAACGATCCTGGAGCACGAGCGTGTCGATTTCCCCAGCTTCCCCTATGAGTGGACCGCCGAGATGCTGCATGCCGCCGGCACCCTCACCCTGGATCTGGCGCAGGCGCTACTGGCCGACGGCCTCGGGCTCAAGGACGGCACGCCCTACAACGTCCTCTTCCGCGGCCCCGAGCCGGTCTTCATCGACGTGCTCAGCTTCGAGCGCCGCCAGCCGGGCGACGCCACCTGGCTGCCCTACGCCCAGTTCGTCCGCACCTTCCTGCTGCCCCTGCTGGCCAACCAGGCCTACGGGCTCGGCCTCGACCAGATCCTGACGACGCGGCGCGACGGGCTCGAACCCGAGGAAGTGTACCGCTGGAGCAAACCTTCCCAGCGCTTGCGCCCGCCCTTCTTCAGCCTGGTGTCCATGCCCACCTGGCTGGGCGCCAAGCACAAGCAGGACGATACGTCGATCTACCGGAAGAAGCTGCTGAGCGACTCCGAAAAGGCACGCTTCATTCTGGATCACCTGCTCGACGGCCTGCGGCGCACCCTGCACCGCCTCAAGCCGGTGGAGGGCAAGATCTCCGTGTGGTCGGATTACATGGCCACCAACAACAACTACACGACGGATCATTTCCAGGCCAAGCAGCGCTTCGTGGGGGAGGCGCTGGCCGAGTTCCGGTCGCGCTCCGTGCTGGACGTGGGCTCGAACACGGGCCACTTCAGCGCGATTGCGGCGCGCGGCGGGGCCAAAGTGGTGGCGCTGGATTACGACCCCGTGGTGCTGGGCACGGTGTGGCGGCAGGCGCGGGAGGAGAAGTTGGAGATTCTGCCCCTGGCGGTGAATTTGACGCGGCCGAGTCCGGGGACGGGGTGGCGCAATCAAGAGTGCGCCAGTTTCCTGGATCGCGCGCGCGGGAAGTTCGACGCGGTGCTGATGCTGGCGGTGATCCACCACATGCTGGTGACCGAGCGGGTGCCGCTGGCCGATATCATCGACCTGGCGGCGGAGTTGACGACCAACCTGCTGGTGATCGAATTCATCGCGCCGGACGATTCCATGTTCCAGCGCCTGACGCGCGGGCGGGAGGAATTGCACCAGGATCTCACGCCGGAGTTGTTCGAAACCCTGTGCGCCCGCCACTTTGAAACGGTGCGCATGCAGCACGTCGAAGGCACGTCGCGGCGGCTGTACCTGCTCAGAAAGCGAGCCTAGTCCCGGCTATGCGCCACGCCTTCCTGGTTGCACTCTCGTTCGCCAACCTCTGCTACCTGCGGATCTGGTCCGAACTGCTGACCTACCACCACTACGACCTCTATTTGATGGTCACTCCTCCGAAGCCAGTGGAGTACATCGCGGTGATCGCCAATGTCTTGCTGGGCGCGGTGGCGATCTGGGGACTGAGTATTCTGGCCGTGCGCATACTCAAGGGCGGAAGTTTTCGTTTCGCGGAGATGGCGGTTGTGCTGGGGCTGTGCCTTCCGCTGAATGCGCTGCGCGCTGTCCTGGCCAACCAGTTTCCTTATTTAAAATCCCCGTTGATCATTCTGCTCGGCGTGCGCGGCGTGATGCTCCTGGGGGCGTTCATTGCCATTGTGGGACTGGTCGCGATCGTATTCTTCCACCGCAAGCTGGCCGCCGCGGCCATCGCGGTGCTGGCAGTGCTCAGCCCGTTTTGCGCGGTCACTTTCGGCCAGGCACTCTGGAAGGCCTCGCACTATGACTCCAGCGAGTATGCCAACAATCCGACGGTTCCGATGATCGCGGGTGCACGCGAGTTTCCGCGAGTGCTCTGGCTCATTGCCGACGAATGGGATTACCGGCTGAGCTTTGTGGATCGCGACCGAAGTCTGGCGCTGCCCGAACTCGACCGCCTTCGCAAGAGCGCCATCTTCGCCGGCAATGCGCTTCCGCCCGGACCGGAAACACCGATTTCGATGCCGGCGTATTACGGAGGCCGGTTGGTGGACTGGGTCGTCTGGGATGGTCCGCGGGAA
>JADGNT010000859.1 GCA_017883345.1 Candidatus Solibacter sp.
GTTCCGGCCTTACGCCTTAACCGGCTTGTCCGAGGCCTTCCAGTGCTGGGCGTCCCAATACATAACCTTGCCTTCACGGTAGGATTGGGCGGCCAGATTGATGACGACCACGGCCTTGGCGCCGGTCTCCACATCCAGGTGCGGTTTTTCGCGGGTGCGCATGCAGCCCAGGAAATTGCCGATGTGCAGGTCCATCATGTCGGTCTGATCGATGGGGATCTGAATGTCCTTGAGGCCGAATTTCTTCTCGTAGGCCTCGCCGCCGATGGCCACCGTCTTGCTCTGCCCGCCGGCCCGCGTGTTCTTCACCTGCGGCTTCACCGTGATGAAGGGGACGTTGCGTTCGAACTGGCCGTGGTCCACCATGATGATGGTGCCTTCGTGCCCGCGGATCATGCCGGGGATGTGGGTGTCATTGGCCATGGACGAGCTCAACACCAGGGAGTGGCCCTTGGCGTATTCCGCCAGCAGGTGGAAGGTGTCCGGCACTTCGCGGTCCGGCTTGCCGTCGGGCAATTTCTTGAAGATGTAGATTCCGCCGGTAGCCATCACCTTGGTGGGGAACTGCGGCTCATCCCAGCAGATGTTGAGCGGCGCGATCACGTGATAGAAGAGGTCGCTGGCGATACCCAGGGAATAATCCCAGTACTTGCGGAAGCGGAAGAAGCGGTCGGCATCCCAGGGGCGCTTGGGGGCGAGTTTGAACTGGGACCCCAGCCACATGTTCCAATCGACGAAATCGTCTCCCTTGCCATCCGGGCCGGCGCCGGCTTCGATGGGCCAGTTCCACTCGCCCTCGGTGCCGTTGCGGTGGTAGGAACCCTGGCTCTCGATCATCTGGCCGATCATGCCGTCGGCGATGGCCTTTTTGGCCTTCCACCAGATGTCGCCGGAAGTGGTCTGGGAGCCCACCTGGAGAATGCGCTTGGTCTCCTTCACGGTGGCCACCAACTGCCGGGCGTCTTCATTGGTGTGGACCATGGGCTTCTCGAGATAGACGTCCTTACCCTTGTCCATGGCGTCCATGGCCATCTTGCCGTGCCAGTGGTCTGGGGTGGCGACGATGACCGCGTCCACATCGCTCTGGTTGAGGAGTTCGCGATAATCCAGATAGCCCTTCACCTTGAATTTGTCGGCCACCATCTTCTTGCGTTTTTCGTAGACATCGCAGGCGGCGACGATCTGGCAGGCATTGTTGTTCTTCGTGGCGAAGGCGCTGAACGCGTCGGCGTCGTAGCGGCCGCGGCCGCCACAGCCGATGACGCCAATGTTGATGCGGTCATTGGCGCCGATCACGCGGCCCCCGCTCATCTTGCTGGCGGTCTTGGCAGCCATGGCGGACGTGGCGGCAGTGAGGGTCAGGCCGGTAGCGCTCACGGATTTCAGAAAATCCCGGCGATCGAGAGAATCATTCGTTGACATGCGGACTCCTTATTCGGAAGGGCGGACCTTGACCGTGGACGCAGGTCGCGCGAGCCATAGATCCCATATTACTTAATAGAACTCTTTTCACCTCTCTTTGCAAGCGGGACGCGGGCGCCATCCGTGATTTCGGATCCAATGGTATGATGCGGGTGAATTCATGATCATTGGTGTCGATATTGGCGGAACCAAAGTGGCTGCCGGGCTGGTAGATTCCACCGGTGAGATCACGCACAAGACGCGCGTGCCGATGATCCCGGCCGGGGACGCCGCCACGGGCTTCGCGGCCGTGGCGAACGCCGTGGAGGCTATCTTCTCTCTGGCGCCGGAAGCGCGCGGCGCGGTGACCGGCATCGGCCTGTGCGCGCCGGGACCGTTGGATCCCAAAACGGGCGTGGTGCTCAATCCGCCGAATGTGCCGTGCTGGCGGGGTTTCCCGCTGGCCGCCGAGACCCAGCGCGCGTTCGGAGTGCCCGCGCGGGTGGATAACGACGCCAATGCGGCGGGCCTCGCCGAAGTCCTGTGGGGCGCGGGCCGGGGCTACTCCAACGTGTTCTACGCCACGCTGGGAACCGGCATTGGCGCGGGAATCGTGCTGGACGGCAAGATCCTTCACGGGCGCACCGGCAGCGCCGGCGAAGGCGGGCATGTGACCATCGACTACCGGGGTCCGCGCTGCGCCTGCGGCAAGTTCGGCTGCATCGAAGCGCTGGCCGCCGGGCCCGCGATCGCGCTGCGCGCCCGCGGCAAACTGGCCGGGGGAGGCGCTTCGCGCATCCTCGAACTGGCAGGGGGGCTGGAGCAGATTCGCGCCGAGCATGTGGGCCAGGCTTTTCGCGAAGGCGATGCGGTGGCCCGGCAGGTTCTGGAGGAAACCGCATTCCTGCTGACGGTGTGGCTGGGCAACATCGTGGACTTGCTGGAACCGGAGTGCATGGTGGTGGGCGGCGGGGTGGCCGAATTGATGAGCCCGTTCTTTGCGGACATCTCCAAGAACCTGCCGCGATGGGCTATCAATCAGCGCGCCGGCGAGATTCCCCTGGTGATGGCGCGCTACGGCGCCGATGCAGGCATCGCTGGGGCCGCCGCACTCTGCGGATAGCGGGCCGGTCGCTCCGAGTGCTTGATTCCTCTGTGGTGGAGGCGGGGGAGTTGACCCGCTATAGGTTATTGATAATAGGCACGTTATTGATGCTGTAGGCAGCGGGCAACGCCAAGAACGCGGTAATCGCTGGTC
>JADGNT010000126.1 GCA_017883345.1 Candidatus Solibacter sp.
GGCCGCCTGGTGGTGGCCGCCGAGATCGCCAAGATCCACACCACCGAGTGGACCCCGCAACTGCTCTATGACGAGCCCCTCTACCGCGGCATGAACGCCAACTGGAGCGGGCTGCTCGGCGGGCCGCTCGGCGACAGCAAAGCCGTGGCCGACGCGCTGGCGCAGATCGTCACGCAGGATTTCGGCAAATCCACCGACGTCAAGAAGTCCGGCCAGTGGTATTCCGTTTTCGCCTCCGGCCCCGGCATTTTCGGCCTGGGCAGCCAGGTCTATGCCGACGACCCCGTGTTCGCCCTGCTCGACAAGAACAAGAAGGACATCTGGGACATACGCAATCCGGACCACGTCAACGGAGGCGTGAATCACTTCGGGTCGCCGTTCAACTTCCCCGAGGAATTCGTCACGGTCTACCGCCTGCACGCGCTGGTGCCCGACCTGATCGAATACCGCGACCTCCGGAAGGACGCCAACCAGATTCAGAACAAAATTCCGGTGATCGAGACCTTCCAGGGCAAGGCCACCGACGCCATGCATTCGCGCGGCCTGGGCAACTGGGCGCTCAGCATGGGACGCCAGCGCCTGGGATTGCTGGCGCTCGAAAATCATCCGCGCTTCCTGCAAAACGTCAAGATGGGACGCCTGGAGAGCGCCACCCAGCAGATCGATGTCGCCGCGCTCGGTTTGATCCGCGACCGCGAGCGCGGGGTTCCGCGCTTCAACGAATTCCGCCGCCAGTACGGCCTGCGCCAGTTGAGCGGGCGCTCCTTTAGGGTCTGTGCGCCTAGCCTAAACCACGGCCCCTCCAAACGCTCAGCAAAGAGATCGCCGGAGAAGTCCAATTCATTAATGCTTGATATGTGAGGAGGAGCGTCATCCCGGTCAATGATTGTTGCCATTCCAAACAGCATGACCCGTTTGGCTCGCCCGGTCAACGCCCACAACTCGGTCACGGTCGCCGTTCTCACTGGATCAAATGCGGTGCCACGATGCTGATGAACTCGCGCGACGTGATCACCTTGGTCTTCTTCCAGAACTTCGGGAAATGCCGCTGGTTGCCGGTCACCAGGTAATCGGCGCGGGCGGCATCGGCGCACTCCAGGAACTTGTCGTCGCTGGGGTCCTTCGCGGCGTGCAGCGGACGCGTAGGCTTGACAACCTGCGCATGGTTCTTGATGAGCTGCAGGAGTTGCAGGCGGAGGCCCTTGCGGATTCTCAGCTCCGGGCGCGCCAGCACGTCACGGTATTCCGTGAGAATGGCGTCGGTGACGTACAGCCTGGCCGGTTTGGTGATCGCAAGCAAAAGGACGGTGCGCTGTAGTCCGTCCGGCTTCAGGGCTGCCGAGACGAGGATGTTGGTGTCAATGACGAGCCTGAGCGGGATCATCCAAGCTTCGGTTTTCGCGCGCGCGTGGCCTTGATGACCTGATCGATCTCGGGCGAGCTGAGCGTATCTGTGCCCTTCTGCCGCGATTCCTCCCCGATCACCCGGAGCACTTCCGGCTCGGGGGCGGCAAGCCGGACGTAATCGCGGATGCTGAGCAGCACCGCCTTGGGTGCGCCGCGCTTCTCGATCACCAGGGACCGGCGCTCATCCGCGACCCGGCGCAGTAGCTTGCCAAAATTGGCGCGGGCGCGCAGCGCGGAGACGACGATGCTTTCATTCTTGTCCGTTCTCATGGGAAAACTCTTCATTTCAATTATCCGAACTGCACAGTTGATCCGCAACTACGTCAAGCGCGGCCGGGGCTGCCGATTAACGAACCGGTGCGGCCACATGGACCTCTTTCCCGGCGGGGGCGCCGCGCTTTCGCATGGACCCCGCGAGCCCGCGCGCGCGTTCCATATAGAGGTAGAACACCGGCGTGATGTAGAGGGTCAGCAACTGCGAGACCACCAGGCCGCCTACCACGGCAAGGCCCAGCGGGCGGCGCGCCTCGGCGCCGGCGCCGAGACCGAGCGCGATCGGCAGCGTGCCCATCAGCGCCGCCATGGTGGTCATCATGATGGGCCGGAAGCGCACCAGACATGCCTGGTAGATGGCCGCGTCGGGCGCCATGCTGTGCGCGCGCTGCGCGTCCAGCGCGAAATCGATCATCATGATGGCGTTCTTCTTGACGATGCCGATCAGCATGATGATGCCCACGAAGGAGTAGATATTGAGCTCGTCATGAAAGATCAGCAGGGTGACCAGCGCGCCCAGGCCGGCGGAGGGAAGGCCGGACAGAATCGTGATCGGGTGGATGAAGCTTTCGTACAGAATGCCGAGCACCATGTAGATCACCAGGATCGCCATCGCCAGCAGCACTCCCATACCGCCGAGCGAGGATTGATAGGCCGCCGCCACGCCCTGGAAGGTGGTGCGCACCGTATCGGGGAGGGATTCGGTGGCGGCCTGCCGCACGCGTTCCACCGCATCCCCCAGCGACACGCCCGGTTGCAGGTTGAAGGAAATGGTGACCGCGGGCAACTGTCCGAGATGGGCCACGGTGAGCGCCGCCACGCCGGTGCGCAGGCGGGCCACCGAGCCCAGCGCGATCTGCTTGACGGTGGCCCCATTGGTCGAAGTGCCCGCAGTGCCCGAAGTGACGTAGAGCAGGTTGAGCACGTTCGGGTCGATCTGGTATTTGGGCAGCAGTTCCAGGATGACCTGGTAGTCGTCGGTGGAAGTGTAGATGCTCGAGACCTGCCGCGAGCCGTAGGCATCGTAGAGCGCGTTCTCGATGGCGTCGGCGGTGAGGCCGAGCGCCGATGCGCGGTCGCGGTCGATATCCACAGTCACCTGTGGGCTGGAGATTTGCAGATCGCTGTTGACGTCGGTCAGGCCGGGCACGGCGCGCATGCGCTTTTCGAAATCGGCGGCGGCGCGGTAGAGCACTTCGATTTCGGGCGCCTGCAAGGTGTATTGATACAGGCTGCGGCTCACCTGGCCGCCGATGCGCACGAGTGGCGGGTTCTGCAGGTAGGTGCGGATTCCAGGGATGGCGTTGAGCTTCGGACGCAGGCGCTCGATCACCTGCTCTGGCGTGGTCTGCCGCACTTCGCGCGGCTTGAGGCGCACGAAGACGCGGCCCGCATTGCCGCCGGTGGCTCCGCCCCCTCCTCCCACGCTGGAGGAGAACGCGTCCACGTCGGGGTCTTTGCGGATGACGTCCGCCACCTCTTGCTGGCGCTGTACCATGGCGTCGAAGGAGATGTCCTGCGGGGCTTCGGTGGAGCCCTGGATCTGTCCGGTGTCCTGATTGGGGATGAAGCCTTTGGGCACCAGGCCGTAGAGGTAAATCGTGGCCACCAGCGTGCCGGTAGCCATCAGCATGGTGAGCGCGTGGTGGCGCAGCACGCCGCGCAGGCTCCATCCGTAGAGATCGCGCATGCCGTCGAAGACACGCTCGCTGGCCCGCTGGAACGCGTTCTGGCGTGCGCCCGGCAGCTTGAGAAAGCGGCTGCACAGCATCGGCGTGAGGCTGAGCGAGACGAAGCCCGAAATCAGAATCGCCACGCTGATGGTGACGGCGAATTCGTGGAACAGCCGCCCCATGATTCCGCTCATGAACAGCACCGGAATGAACACCGCGGCCAGCGAGAGCGTCATGGATAGAATCGTGAACCCGATCTCGCTCGCGCCCTCGATGGCGGCCTGCATGCGCGGCTTGCCCATTTCGATATGGCGCACGATGTTTTCCAGCATCACAATGGCGTCATCCACCACGAAGCCCACGGAGAGCGTCAGCGCCATCAGGGAGAGGTTGTCCAGCGTGTAGCCGCATAGCGCCATGGCGCCGAAGGTGCCCACCACCGACATAGGCAGCGCCAGGCCGGGAATCACCGTGGCGGAGATGTTGCGCAGAAACAGGAAGATCACCATCACGACCAGGGCGATGGTCAGCACCAGGGTGAACTTGACGTCGTTGACCGATTCGCGAATCGATTCGGAGCGGTCGTAGAGGATATCGAGTTTCACCGAAGGCGGCATCTGTTCGCGGAAGGTGGGGAGCAGGTCCTTGATGCGGTCCACCACTTCCACCGTGTTGGTTCCCGGCTGGCGCTGCACCATGAGGGTGATGGAGCGCGCCTCATTGAACCAGGCCGCCACCTTGTTGTTCTCCACGCTGTCCACCACCTGGCCGAGTTCCTCGAGACGCACGGCGCGCCCGCCGCGGTAGGCCACGATCAGCGGGCGGAAAGCCGCGGCATTCATCAGTTGTCCGGTGGCCTGCACGGTGAACGCCTGCCGCGGGCCCCAGAGAGTGCCGGTAGGCTGGTTGACGTTATTGCGAGCCAGGGCGTTCTCCACCTCGTCGATCCCGATGCCGCGCGCGGCCAGCAGGTTGGGGTTCACCTGGGCGCGCACGGCGTATTTCTGTCCGCCAAAGACGTTGACCTGGGCCACGCCGTTGATCATGGAAATCCGTTGCGAGATCATGGTCTCGGCGTATTCATCCACCACGGAGAGGGGCAGGGTAGGGGAGTTGAGCGAGAGGTTGAGGATGGGCTGATCCGCCGGATTTACCTTGCGGAAGGTGGGCGGATTCGGCATGCCCGGCGGCAATCGCCGGAGCGCGGCGGCGATGGACGATTGCACGTCCTGGGCAGCGGCATCCAGCGAGCGCTCTAGCGAGAATTGCAGGGTCACGCTGGTGGATCCGCGGGAACTGGTGGAGGTCATCGAATCGAGGCCGGGGATGGTGGAGAACTGGCGCTCCAGCGGCGTGGCGACGGACGCGGCCATGGTTTCGGGACTGGCGCCCGGCAGGTTAGCGTTCACCTGTAGCGTAGGGAAGTCCACGTTCGGCAGGTCGCTCACCGGCAGGGCGCGATATCCCGCCACGCCGAACAGCACGATGCCCAGCATCACGAGCGTGGTCATCACAGGCCGGCCGATAAAAATACCGGTGATGTTCATCTTTCACCCTTTGGCTACATAGTAGCGGGTTGCAGACAGGAAAAAAAGAGCGGAATAGCGGATAGCGCGGCCAAGGCAGGTGGCGGTGCTGATGCTTGAGCCGTCGTTGCAGATCCGGAGCATCACCGCGCGCCCATCGCCGTTTTCCAGACCGGCCGCGGCTGATACGGCCCACTCCCGTTACCCGACGACTTCTTCGTACCGATGACGCCAGGCGATCCCTCCGGCGGCTTGAAACACGTTCAACGCTTGTTCGTAAAGCTCTCGCGGGATTTCGAGGCCTCCTTCCCAGCAGCCCAGCGCTTGATAGAGACGGACCGCGGCGGTCAGGAGTTCGGGAGCGATGAGCGGGAAAAAAGAGGCTTCGGCCGCACCGATCTCCTCGGCGGGCGCAGTCCGAACCCACTCTCTGGCTCTCGCGTACGCGTCCAAGAAAACCCGGTATGCCTCGGTCTTCTGGTATTCACGGGCGCAGCAGAGACTGCTGAACGCTACCGCTGGCATCGACGCTCCCACCGAGGTGATGCTCTCGCCGGTCACCAGCGGAGCTTGCAGGTGCACATAGTCCCCCTTGCCGCCATGGAAAGCGGCTTCCATCGCTTCGGGTGCTCCTGCGTTGACTATCTTGATCTTCTTCCACTCGGCTCCGTTGTGCTGCACGGCGTACTTCAACATCGCCAGCGGCTGAGGCCCATGGTCCGCCAGCAGGGTTCGGCCTTCGAGCTTCTTCCAGTCGAAGGCGAGGTCCGGCAGGCGCCCCACCAGGAAGAAACCGTCCCGCTGGTTGATCTGCGCGAAGTGGACCGGGAGCGGTTCCACGCCGCGTTCCAGCGCGTTCCAGTTTGACGACACCGCCGATTGCATGATGTCGATCTCTCCGTCCCGGATGAGGGCGTAACTGCGCTGGCCCGGCTTGAGCACGCTGTAGATCACTTCATGCCCCTCGCCTCTCAGCAAGTGGATACCGCAAAGCAGCGGGCTGTAGAAGGCGGAGTGGCGCGATGCCATGACGCGAATTCGCATGCTTTCTACTATGGCAAAAGCGGGGGCGCGGCCGTACCGCCGCGGCTGTTGTGTCAATTGGAGTCCGATTCCGATATCATGATTGCCGGAAGTGCGGCAGAGGAGCAGGACCATGCAATCGAGAAAACCAATGCACGGCAACGGCCGGCGCGAGTTCCTCCAGGTGTTGGGCGCCGGTGCGCTCGGCCTGACGGTGGGGAGTGCGGCTACGTCGAAGCCGATGCGCGGGGTCTTCCCGATCGGGCAGACTCCGTTCACGGAGGATGACAAACTGGATCTGGACTGCCTGGCCGCCGAGGTCAGGTTCTGCAACCGCGGCGGAGTGCACGGCTTTGCCTGGCCGCAGATCGCTAGCGGTTGGTCCACCCTGTCCGCCCAGGAGCGGTTGGACGGCGCGGAAGCCATCCTTGCCGCTGGAAAAGGCGGCAAGACCGCGCTGGCGATCGGTGTCCAGACGCAGGGTTCCGATCTCGCGGGCTCGGTCAGGTATGCCAAGCATGCCGCCAGGAACGGCGCCGACGCTATCGTCTCGCTGCCGCCCGAAAAGGCCGGCGGCCAGGCCATGATCGACTATTACAAGGCCATCGGCGCGGCTACGGAACTGCCCTTGATCGTGCAGAGCCAGGGCGAGATGAGCGTGGACCTCATCGTCGAAATGTTCCAACAGATTCCCACTATGAAGTGCGTCAAAGACGAAGCCGGCGACCCGTTGCAGCGCGTCACGCAGATCCGCGAACGGACGGCGGACAAGTTGGCGGTCTTCTCGGGCAACGGCGTGCGCACCATGATCGACGAGATGCGCCTGGGTTTCGCGGGCCACTGCCCCACCACCGGCATGTCCGATGTGTACGCGGCTGCATTCGATCTCTGGCATGCGGGCAAGCGCCGCGAAGCCTTCGACATGTTCGGCAGAATCCTGGCCTTCAATTCCATCACCGGAGCCAGCGGGTATGTGATGGTGGCGCGCGGCATCTTCAAGGAAACCACCAAGTCGCGGCCCACTCCCGGCATGGGCGCAACTCCCGGTGGAGGCCGCGGAGGCCGCCCTCTGGAGGAAGCCGGCAAACAGGCGATTCGCGATGCGTTGAACTCTTACCTCAAGCCGTATCTCCGCGGAGGCGTTGCGTGATTCACCGTTGGAACCTGATCCTGCTAGCCGCGATCTTTGGCGCGGCGCTGTCCGCGGGCGCCGCGGATCCCCTCACGATGCAACGCCTCGGCGGCATCGCACCGCGCTTGCAGGAACTGGTGGACAGCGGCCAGATCCCTGGCGCGGCATTCCTGGTGGCGCACAACGGCGAGACGCTGCTGCTCAAGGCCGTCGGTCAGGGAGCGGTTGTGTCACCGTAGTGTGCGAGCCTCAGTAGGTGGGCTCATAGGGAGGCGACTATGTCGAAGACGAGTTCGCGCCGTGGATTTCTCGGCGCATCGGCGGCCGCGGTTTCATCGCTGGCCAACCCGGGGCTGGCTGCCGCGCAGGGCGCCGGTGTCAAGCCGGCGGACCTGCCGGACCTGACCATCAAGGAAGTTCGGGTGTACAACATCAACGCCGGCCGCGGTTCCACGCAGATCGCCGGCATCGTGACCAATAGCGGGATCGAGGGCAACTACTCGCTGGCCGCCCGCTACTGGCACCCCAACTGGAGCAACCAGGGCTGGCTGGAGTACGCCAAGCGGACGCTGCTCGGCAAGAGCGTGCTCGATCTGCCGGCGCTGACTTCGCAATGGAAACCGGAGTTGCGCCGCCTCGGTCAACTCTCCTACGCGTCGGCCATCGATAACTGCCTGTGGGACGCGCTCGGCAAGGCCGTGAACCTGCCGGTCTATCGAATCCTGGGCGCCTATCGCGACAAGGTCAAGGCGTACGCCAGCACGCAGCATCACGCCACCATCGAAGAGTTCGTGACCGAAGTCAAGCTGATCCAGTCACAGGGATTCACGGCGTACAAGATTCATCCACCCTCGCCCAATGGCGGCCACGATTACAAGTTGGACATCGAAGTGGCCAAAGCCGTGCGGAAAGCGGCGGGCGACGATTTTATCCTGTTGAACGATCCGGTGGGCGTCTACACCCGCGAGGAAGCCTTCAAGGTGGGCCGCGCGCTTCAGGAACTGGACTATGTCTGCTACGAAGACCCCATCCCGACCGACGATATCGATGGCCTGGTGCAGTTGAACCAGGCGCTGGATATCCCGATTCACATCGGCGAGTTTATTTTCTCGCCGTACAACTACGCCGAGTACATCCGCCGGGGCGCCATGGACGTGGTGCGCTTCATCGTGGATAACGTGGGCGGCATCACCGGCGGCATGAAGATCGCGCGCCTGGCCGAAAGCTTCGGCATGGAGTGCGCGCCGCATAACTGGGGCGAGGCCTACGACCACGCGGTCCACTTCCACTGCGAACTGGCGATGCCCAACAATATCTGGTTCGAGATGACGGTGCCGCAGGGATCGAGCGACCGGGCGTACGTGAAAGACAAGTTCCGCGTCGCCAAGGACGGCTACGTGTACGCGTCCGCGAAACCCGGGCTGGGCGTGGAACTCGACCGCGCCGTGCTCGACAAGATGACGACCAGGATTGACCGATAGGAAACCGGCGGCCGTTATCGCTCTTATTCGATTTCCAGTTTGATGGTGTCGTACATGATGCCGCCGTTGGTTCCGACCGCCGTCATGGCGAAGCGCACCGTATTGGCGCCCGGCTGGAGCAAGCCGGCGGGAAAACCGATGTCTTCCACTTGATAGCGCGCGCTGCGTAGCGCCGCGCGGTAGGTGGCCGCATCATTGGCATAAGTCAGCGACTTGATTTCCTGGCCGTTGACCGAGACGACCAGGCGCGGATTCTGGCTGACTCCCGCGATCGCCACGGTCAAGTGCGCGGTCCCGCTGTACGCGCGGTCCAGTTTGAAACTGACGTCCCAGTTCCCCGGCTTGCCCTGCGCGAAGTACCAGTCGGCGCGTTCCTGGCTGGCGCCGATGGTGTACGTCAGGCCGGCCGGCACCATCCCAATCCACCGGATATTGCGCAACTGATCGCCGTACTTGAATTCGCTGGACTCCCGGTCGGCGGTTCCAATCTGCCACAGCGGCGAAGCGTATTGCGGAGGCGACCACAGCACGGTACCCAGATCGAGCGCGGAGCCGCCGGCCACTACATCGTCCTTTTCGAGTTGTGCGGTGATGGATCCCTGGGTGGCATAGGCGTACAGCGCATATTTGCCGGGGCGCACATGGGGCAGGGTGAACTTTCCCGCGGCATCCGCCTTCCCGTAGAACAGGAAATCCCCGGCCTGTTTGTAGATCTCCACTCCAGGCTGACCCAACACCACCATGGCATTCGCCGCCGACCGGCCGCCGGACACTTTCAACTGCCCCGTCACCGTGGTCCGGTTCAATGGATAGAGCGGCTCCTCCATCCAGCGGTAGGGCCACTTGGACTGCTCGGCCGCTGCCTTCCGCCTGGCGTCGGCGATCATGGCCGCGGCGTCGCCGGTGTTGACGTAGGTGAACCAGGGTCCGAAGAGCTTCCGATTGCCGGCGAACGCTCCCGCTCCGCCGCCGCCGTAGTGCGCGCCCTGGAAATAATTCAGGATCAGCGCGTCCTGGTGCACCATCAGGTCCTGCCGCAGCGGACCGGCGGCGTAATACTCCGTGCTCACCGGCAGGAACCAGACGCCGAAACCGTGCCCGTAATGACCCCATACGGGGTTCTCCGCCATGTAGCCGGAGTAGTCGTATTTCTGGTAGATCGAGCCATCGGGCATCTTCCAGGTCTC
>JADGNT010000860.1 GCA_017883345.1 Candidatus Solibacter sp.
TTGTGGTTGGTGGGGTCGCTGGTCTTGATCTCGAAATTCTGGCCCGTCATCAACCCGATCACGCGCGGCTTGTACATGCAGCCGTTCTGGTCCAGACTGACCTGGGTGGTGGGTACCGCCCACTGCTTGTCGGCGGGAAGCCCGGACTTCACCCAAACGAAGGTATTCTTCAACGTACCGTTCTCGTTGATGACCACCTCTTCGCTCTTCTGCGGCGCCCCCTTGTGGGCGCGCTCGCAAGCCGGGTTGGCCGACATGTCGAGCGTCGCCATCTTCGGCTTCTCGCCGGTGAACGCCACCTTTCCGGTGATGGTGCCACCGTTGGCTTCGTCCGGCGTGGACAACACGCCGCCGGCCGGGGCGGTAGCTTCGCTCTTGGCGGTCTCCGCCGGTTTATCGCCGCCGCATCCCGCCAGTGTCAGACTGGCGGCCAGAACTGCTCCCATCCAAATTTTCTTCATTACTCTTTTGAGCCTCCCTTGACTCAATTGCCCGCGCCGGCGCTGCTGCGCAAACGCGTTAATTCTTCCGGTGTGAACTGGAACATGTAGCGGACCAGCAGATCCGCGTGGTCTTTGGTATATCCGTTGAAGCTGGGCGGCGTGGGCCCGGTGAACACATAGCGCGCGTTATCGATGCGGAACAGTCCGCTCGGCATGGCCGTCCCCGGACTCATCAGAGCCGGGTCCAGCATCCACCGTTTCGTCCAGCCCGGCTTGAGACGCTCCTTGGCCACCGTGAAGTTGGGGGCCGTGGCATGCGAATCGTGTTTCGGATCGCCCGTCATGTGGCACTTCAGGCAGGGCGCGCTAACGCTAGCGAACAAGTTCCGCGCCATGGTGCGTTCGGCATCGGTCAGCGGATCCAGTTTCTCGGCGATGAACGGCTGCGCCTGCGAACTGAGCGCCTCGAAGAAGCGCACGATCTTGCGAAGCTCGCCATCGGAGAAGCTGAAGGTGGGCATCCTGGCTTTTAGATACTGCCGCACGCCGTCGCGATTCGTGTCGTTTTCGCTGAGCGCCGGATTGTTGAGGAAGCGCATCAGCCACTCCGGATTGACGCGCGCGCCCTCGCCGATCAGGGTGGGCGGCCGTTGATCCTTCCAGTCGGGGTCCTGATACTTCGTCATGCCATCCAGCGTGCTGTTCTGCCCGGGGTGCACCTTGTGGCAGCCCATGCAGTTGTACTTGCGGACGACCCACCAGCCATCGATGATGTCCTGGCGCGCGTCGGTGGGATTGTAGAAGTAGCGCGCGGGCACGCTGGCGTCCACCGAGCCTTCGAGGAAGGTGGTCACCGCGTCGATCTCGGTCTTGGAGAGGTTGAAGTTCGGCATCTTTAGCCGGTCCTGCTTGGCCTTCTCCTTGCCGGTATCGTAGACCGCCGGGTTTTCCAGCTTGTGCTCGAAGAACCCCTTGTGGGTATACCAATCTTCCGCCTCGGCCTTGTGGCCGAGCAGCGCGAAATCCAGACGCTCGATGGGTTTCGAACCTTCCTTGGTCAGCTCGGTGCCGATGCGCTGCTCCTCTTCCAACCCGGCGATCTCGTGGCAGGCGGCGCAGCCGTAATTGCGCACCAGCGCCAGGCCCTGATTCTTCAGGCCGGCGTCGTCCATGTAATCCGCGTTCTGGTAGCCGGCGTCGTCGTGCTTTCGGGTGAGCAGGTAGCTCGCGATATCGCGCGCTTCGTCCTCGGAGAGGCGCAGGCTCGGCATGGGAGTCATCTGTTGCACTTGCAGTTCGTGGCCGTCGTTGGGACACTTGCTGTGTTCCAGGTCGAACACGTAGGGCAAGCCCTTGCGCTGATAGTCTTCGGCGGTGAGGTCCTTCTTCTCGAAAGTGCAATAGGGCGCCGAGCGCTGCCGTGGATTGTGCACCCAGCGCACCAGGTAATCGTAGTTGGCCTTCTCGCCCTCGCGGCTCAGGTTGGCGCTGAAGGTGCCGCCCTGTTTGGCCGCGCCTTCGCCCATGGAGTGGCAGGCCATGCAGCCGCGGGTCTCGAAGGCTTCCTTGCCGCGCGCCGCGTCGCCGGGCTTCTGCGGCGGCAACTCGGCCTTCACGCCGGCTTGCCACAGGAACGCCGAAATCGCGCGGATCTCGCCATCGTCCAGGCGGAACGTCGGCATCTTGGTGCCCGGCCGCCATTGGTGCGGATCCTTCAGCCACTCCGGGATCCACTCCTTGCGCAGTTTGACGCGCGCTTCCTTGAGGCTGGGGCCGACCTTCTTCACCTCACGCACCAGGCTGCGCGAGCGCATGTCGAACTGCTCGATTTTAGCGTCCAGCCCGCTGGCCCGCACCTTGAGATCGTTGGCGTGCGCCAATAGCTTCTTGGCTTCGTCGTCGGTAGTGCGCGGATTGTTGGCCTTCTGTTCGCTGAACCCTACCTCGCGCTTCCACTCGGCCTTCTGCTGCTCCAATTGGCGGATCTGCTGGTTAACGTTCGCGATCTCGTCGGCTTCGCGGTCGAAGCCCTCGTAGCGGTGGCACCCCATGCAGCCGCGCAGGCGGAAGATCTCGCGGCCCTGATTGAGCGTGTCGGCCATCTCCGTGACCACTTCCTTGACGTGACACTGCTGGCAGCCGGCCTCGATATTCTCCTTATGGTGCAGCGGCCACAACCAGAATTTGTTGTACCCGTGCGCCTTCTCCACGC
>JADGNT010000861.1 GCA_017883345.1 Candidatus Solibacter sp.
AGCTGTGAAAAAATCATTATAGCCGCCGATAAACGCTGATGAACGCCGATAGCTCCTATGTTTTCATCTGCGTTGATCGGCGGCCAATTGTTCAGGTCCGCGTCCGCTTCCGCTATCCAGACGACGGGCAGCGTCATTGTTTCTTAAACAGGCCTGCCCTGACTTGGTCCCACGGAATCACCCCGGCGGGATTCTGCTCATACCGCGCCACGCGGTAATCCAGTTCCGCGCGCTGTACGTCCGTCAGCGGTGGGTCGTCTTCCAGGCTCTCCCACAGCACGTCAAGCAGTTCGAGCTTTTCTGCAGCGGAGAGGTTTCCGATTTGATTCCGAAAATCGCCCATTTGTCCATTAACCTTAGCGCTGTTTCCCCGCACTGACAAGAGGCCTTCAGAAATCCGGCCTTCGTTACGGAACAATATGCCGCGCGTTTGCGTCTTCGTGTGGAGGACGTAGAGTTTCATTTGCTGGACGGAGAACTGGCTGAACCGCATCCTGCGATAATAACGGACAAGATTATGGCATCTGGAGCGTTCTTCCGCCGTCCGGCGGTACTGTTGGCGCTGGCCCTTTGTTCGGTGGGGGGCCTGGTGACGTTGATGGGGCGCCTGGCCACCGGGCCGCAAGTGGCGCAAAAACGCGTGCAGCTTTCCGCCGGCGAGCAATCCGAGGCATACCCTTCGATTTCGCCCGATGGCAAGCGCCTCGCCTACAGCGCTAGCGAGAGTTCCAAGGTCAGCGCCTTTCACGTCTTCGTGCGCGAGTTGCCGTCCGGCAGACCGCGGCAGTTGACCAAGGCGGAAGGTAGCGACATCGCGCCCGTGTGGTCGCCCGATGGCGGCACGCTCGCCTTCCTGCGCGTCCTGGAGGGCAAGCGCGAGTGCATCGCGATCCCCGCCGATGGCGGCGATGAGCGCAGCGTCGCCGAACTCGGTCCCGGCGCGGATTCGGCGCAACCGATGCCGGAGATTTCCTGGAATCCCGATGGCAAGTCGCTGGTGGTGGTGCAGAATGCCGAAAAGCAACTGCCCGGGCTGGCCACGCTGGCGCTCGATTCGGGCAAGCTGCAGCGCATCACCAACCCCGCCGAAGGCAGCGCAGGCGATTCCACTCCGGCCGTCTCGCCCAGCGGCGCCAGCATCGCGTTCGTGCGCCATACGCAGAACGAGGGCGCCGATATTTTTCTTTGCGACGCCACGGGCGCAGGCGTGCGCCGCCTGACCTTCGACGATCGCGCCATCCGCGGCATCGCCTGGACCCGCGACGGCCAGGATCTGCTCTACTCCGGCAATCGCGTCGGCGGCTGGCGCCTCTGGCGCGTGCCCGCCTACGGCGGCAGCCCGCGCGACCTCGTCATCTCGGGCCAACAGGCTTACTATCCGGCCATCGGACGCAATCGCCTGGCTTACACGGATAGTCCCACGGTGTCCGCCATCTGGCGCGCCACGCTCGGGACGGGCGATACCGTGGAAGAGCGCCCGCTCATCCGCTCCACCGGCCGCGAGGTCAACGCCGTGTGGTCGCCCGACGGCACGAAGATCGCCGATGTCAGCGACCAAAGCGGCGCCGACGAGATCTTCGTCAGCGATGCCGAAGGCCGCAATCGCGTGCAGATCACGCAGCTCAAGGGACCGCGCGCCGGCCGCCTGCGCTGGTCGCCCGACGGCAAGACGCTGATCTTCGACGCGTCCAGCGATCACGGCCAGGAAGTCTTCACCGTGCCCTCTTCGCCCGGCAATAAGCCGGCGCGCGTCCTGCTCAATGCCGGGAACGCGTCCTTTTCGCACGATGGCAAATGGATCTACTTCCAATCGCGCGGCCAGATCTGGAAGGCGACGGCTACCGGCGGCAATCCGCAAGCCATCTCGGAGCAGCGCGGCGCCGGCCAGCCCGTCGAATCGGCGGACGGCAAGTACATCTACTTCCGTTCGCGCCGCGGCATCTGGCGCATTCCCACCGCGGGCGGAAACGAAGAGGAGGCCTTCGTTCCGGAGCACGATAGTTGGGGGGCCACCACCATGCAGCCCACCAAGAAGGGCGTCTACTACACCGAATTCGAGCGCAGCACGCGTGGCATGGTGGTCTCCTTCTACGATTTCTCCACCAAGAAGAGTTCCGTCGTATTCCGCCTGCGAAATGCCGATTGGGGCAACGGCGGCAACTATTCGGTGTCCCCGGACGGCAAGTCCATTCTCTACGCGCGCGTGGATCGGAGCCAGACCAACCTGATGCTGGTGGAAAACTTCCGCTAGTCCCCAAAAAGGAAATTCAGCCCTGAATGGTGAGTGTGCTGGAGGAGGGGCGGTGGCTGGGACGCAGGGATTCGAACCCCGATACGCAGCTCCAGAGGCTGCAGTCTTACCGTTAGACGACGTCCCAATAAAACCGAAACCCCATTTTACCAGACCCGGCGCCGCGAATCCAGCACGCCCGCATAGTAAACTGGAAGTTCAACATGAAGCACTGGTTGCGGGTGAGCGTCCTGCTTGGCCTGTTCGCCTCGGCCGGCTCGGCAGTCGATTGGAAAGCCCTTAAGCCGCAGGGCTACGTCAGCGATTTCGCCGGCGTCATCGACCCCGCCAGCAAGTCCCAACTCGAAGCCTACTGCGCCACCGTGGAGAGCTCCACCGGCGCCCAGATGGCCCT
>JADGNT010000127.1 GCA_017883345.1 Candidatus Solibacter sp.
TCCAGCGGTTCTGCTGACAAAGACGGCTTGGTAGCCGTTGGTGAATCTCTTAGGTGCTGTCTTTGAAGTGGTGAGCGCGGTAGGAATCGAACCTACAACCTACTGATTAAGAGTCAGTTGCTCTGCCAATTGAGCTACGCGCCCGCTAGGGATTCTCGGAAGCTGGCGCGACTCTCGCCTCGCCAAAAATCAGTATAACATCTCCCGCGCGATTGTCACTCCGCGGCCACCGATTGTTCCGGCGGCAGCGATGCCGCGGCAATCTGTGCGATGTCCAGCAACTTCGGCGGCGTCACGGTCACCGTGCCTAGCGCATCGCGGAACATCGTCTGGCAGAACGGGCAGGCCGTGCCGATCGTCTGCGCGCCCGTCCCCACCAGCTCCTCCACGCGCTCGATGTTCACGCGCTTGCCCTTCTCTTCCCCTAGGAACATCTGGCCGCCGCCCGCCCCGCAGCAGAACGAGCGCTCCCGCGCGCGCTTCGGCTCCACCACTTCCGCGGTTCGCGCGATCACCGCCCGCGGCTCGTCGTATTTATCGCGGTACCGGCCCAGATAGCACGGGTCGTGGTACACCACGGTCTCGCGCGCCGCCCCGCCGGCCGCGGCCGGCAGCCGGTCTTTCAGCCGCGCCAGCAATTCGCTGTGATGCTCAATCTCGAACGTCGCGCCGGCCTCCCGCCAATCCGTCCCGATCGTCCGCACGCAATGCGGGCAAATCGACACCATCTTCTTGACGTTTGCCGCCTGGAGCGTTTCGATGTTGGCCTCCGCCACCAGAGTGAACGCCAGATCGTTGCCCAAACGGCGCGCCGGGTCGCCCGTGCATTTCTCTTTCTTCAGGACGCCGAACGTCACGCCCGCATGGCGCAGCACGCGCACCAGCGCCAGCACGATCTCGCGCCCCTGCGGATCGTAGGCCCCCATGCAGCCTAGCCACAAGCAGTATTCCTGGCTGCCGTCGTAGACCGGCAGGCCGTTCTTCTCGATGAACTTCTGCCGTTCGCTCGCGGCGAACCCCATCGCATTGCCGTTGCGTTCCAGGTTCAGGAACAGCTTGGTGCCGTAATCGTCTGCCCACTTGCCGGTGTTCACCGCGCCGCGCCGCAGCCCGATGATGGTGGGCAGATGCTGTATGCCCACCGGGCACTGGAACTCGCAGGCGCCGCACGTCGTGCACTGGAACGCCGCCTCTTCGCTGATGTGCTTGCCCAGAAGCGGCGCTTCGTTACCTGGACCGAATTCGTTGAGGTAGCTGCGCATCCCGAGGATGATCTCCTTCGGGTTGAGCACCTTCCCCGTATTGGCCGCCGGACAGTGCTCCGTGCAGCGCCCGCACTCCACGCATGAGAAGGCCTGCAACGCGTCGATGCGCGTCACGTCCTTGCCGGTATCGAGGCCGAAATCCTCATCGCCGGCCAGCGGCGGAATCCGGCTGAACCCCTGCCGCTTGAGGAACACCGTGGCCGGGCTCAGCATCAGGTGCAGATGCTTGGTGTGCGGAATCAGCGGCAGGAAAATCCCGAGCGCCAGCGTGTGCAGCCACCACATGCCCTGCCCGGCCACCGATTCCTCGTCCATCCGGAGTCCGGCCAGATACGTCGCCATCAGCGTGAAGATCAGGAATGCGATGAACCCCGATTCCGGCGCCACCTTACCCAGCCACACCGGCCGCACCACGAAGCGGCGCACGAACAGCCCGGCGATCGAGACGGCCACCGCCACCGCCCACACCGCCACGAACCCTAGATAGAAGCTGCCGAAACCCGAATCCTGCGTCAGGAACCGCCCGCCGAATGCCGACGCAATGTGATTGACGGTCACCAGTCCGAAGGCCAGAAATCCCCAGTAAACGAAGGCGTGCGCCAAGCCGGGCAGCGGGCGCTGCTCGATCACCTTTCCCTGTAGCATGACTTCCCAGAGGAACTGCCGGATCCTCGGCCCCACCGGCGTCACCTCGAAATCCGTCGTGACGCGCGAACCGCGGATCACCTTCAGGACCTTGTGGAATCGCCACCAGAACAGGGCCAGGGAAGTCAGCAGAATTACGACCAGTACGGCCCGTTCCATCCAAGATGCGTCGGTCATATACAGTCAGTTTTGAATGTAGCATGTGAGCCCCACCCGGGCTTCGTTAGAATGGAGTGGATGGAGGAACTTTGCGCATAGTCGTTTCCGGCGCCGCCGGGTTTGTCGGGTCGCACATGTGCGACCGTCTTCTGGCGGAAGGCCACAGCGTAGTCGCGCTGGATAATTTCCTGACCGGCTCGCCCGCCAACCTCGCCCACCTCCGAGACCACCTCGCCTTCTGGTTCGTTGCCCAGGACATCACCGCGCCCTTCACCGTCGAAGGCGCGGTCGATTGTGTGGTCAATATGGCGTCGCCCGCCAGTCCCAAGGACTACCTGGAGTACCCCATCGAGACCCTCGACGTGGGGTCCCTTGGCACCCGCCGCATGCTCGAACTGGCGCTCGCCAAGAACGCGCGCTTCCTGATGACCTCCACCAGCGAATGCTATGGCGATCCTCTGGTGCATCCGCAGGTGGAGACGTACTGGGGCAATGTGAACCCGGTGGGCCCGCGCTCCTGCTATGACGAGAGCAAGCGCTTCGCCGAGGCCCTCACCATGGCCTACCACCGCAAACACGGCGTGCGCACCAACATCGCCCGCATCTTTAACACCTACGGCCCACGCATGAAGTTGAACGACGGCCGCGTCGTGCCGGCCTTCCTCGATCGGGCCTTGCGCGGCGAACCCATGACCGTCTTCGGCTCCGGTTCGCAAACCCGCAGCTTCTGTTACGTCACCGACCTGGTGGATGGACTCTATCGCCTCATGCTCTCCGATGAGCGCTATCCGGTGAACCTGGGAAATCCCTGCGAGATGACGATTCTCGAGTTCGCCGAACACATCCGCCGCATGACCGGCGCCAAATCGGACATCGTCTTCCAAGCCCTGCCCGAGGACGACCCGAAGCGGCGCAGACCCGACATCGCGAAAGCCAGGGCAGTCCTCGGATGGGAGCCGCGCGTGCCGCTCGACGAGGGGCTACGCCGGACGGTTGCCTATTTCCGCGATCTCGCCGCTACCGTGGCCTGAGCCGTGCTTGACAGACGAAAGCGTCTGTCCCACCTTGTGGGGCAGGCGCTTCCGCCTGCCAACCGATTTTTTCGTGATTCGAACTTCCTTCAGACCTGCATCATCTCGAATAAGTCCATCGGATTGGTGCGCCGGGAGTGCAAGGCCGGCTCGCAAACAAGCCTGTTGTACTTCCCGGGTTTTTGACGATTCATCGGCCTCCGGCAAGGGTGGCATAATGACAACTACTCCAACAGATGCCGGTACTCGTCGGGGTCCAGACCGAATTTCTCCATCAGTCGCGGCAGGTCGGGCCGCAGCGCTTCGGGCGTGCTCCGCACCCAGGCGATAATCACCGTCTCCACGCCCACGCGCTGCTTGCCCTCGTCATCCGCAATCCCCTCCGCAATTCCGCGCAGTCGCGTCTCCGTTGCCTCACGCACCGGATACGGGGTTTGCCCCAGCACCTGGTGGAGTAGATCTTCCGCTGCATCGTTCCAGTTCATAGTCGAAAACCATCATAGCCGAGAGCCCGATGTACAATACGGTTTGCACCCCCGATTTTTCTTTCTTCTCGCGTTTACACCTGTACTCGCCCTCGCCCAGCAGCAGCCGCAGCAGCGCGACACCGTGGTCGTCACCGGGACCTTCGAGCCCATGTCGCTCGAAGAGATCGACCGCGCCATCCGCGTGCTTCCGGCGCGCAGCCACAGCCTGGTGCTCAACACCCTGGTCGATCTGCTCAAGCTCGACCCTTCGCTCGACCTCGCCGAACGCGCGCCCGGCGGCGTCCAGGGCGATCTCTCCATCCGCGGCGCGGGCTTCGGCCAGACGCTCGTCCTGCTCAACGGCATGCGCCTCAACGACCCGCAGAGCGGGCATCACAATATGGATATCCCGGTGCCGCTCGAAAGCGTGGATCGCGTGGAAGTGTTGCGCGGATCGGGTTCCACCCTGTACGGCGCCGACGCCGTCGGCGGCGTCGTCAACATCATCACCGAGCCGCCGCCGGTCACCGAATTCCGCCTGCGCACCGCGTTCGGCAGCGACGGCATCAACCAGCAGCGCGCCGCGCTAGGCATTGCCGGCAGGAAGGTGTCCGAGCAGGTCTCCTTCTCGCGCGATTTTTCTTCCGGCTTCATGCCCGACCGCGACTATCGCAACCTGCAGTTCGCCTCCGTCACGCGCCTCGCCACCGATTTCGGCAACGGCTCGCTCAACCTCGCCTATATGGACCACCCCTTCGGCGCCGACCAGTTCTACGGCAACTTCAACTCCTGGGAGGACACCAAGACGTGGTTCGCCGGCGTGCAGCAGGCGTTGGGCGCCAAGACCAGCGCCAGTTTTTCCTTCCGCCGCCACAGCGACCTCTTCGTGCTCTACCGCGACCGCCCGGACGTGTTCGCCAATCACCACTCCGACGAAAGCTATCAACTGGCCGTGCGGCGCCGCGAGGAAATGTCCACCTCCACCACGCTCTACTACGGCGTGGAGGGGTTCCACGAATCCATCGCCAGCAACAACCTCGGCGACCATGCGCGCTCTCGCGCGGCCGGCTACGCCGCCGCCGATTTCCGCGCCCTCAAGCGCTTCTCGCTCACCATCTCCGCCCGCGAAGAAATCTACCGCAGCTTCTCCGCCGCCTTCACGCCCACCGTGGCCGGCGGCGTCTGGCTCTCCCCGCGGTGGAAACTCCGCGCCTCCACCAGCCGCGCCTTCCGCATTCCCAGCTACACCGACCTCTACTATCACGACCCCGGCAACGTGGGCAACCCGGCGCTGCGCCCGGAGAGCGCCTGGACCTACGAAACCGGCCTGGACTGGGTGCCCAGCGCCCGCCTGCGCGGCGACCTGACGTTGTTCGAGCGGCGTGAGACCGACGGCATCGATTATTACCGAACCTCCGCCACCGATATCTGGCGCGCGCTCAACATCCAGAACCTGAACTTCAAGGGCTGGGAGGCGTCGTTGCGCTGGACACCTTCCCCCACCCATACCCTGGATTTCCGCTATACCGCACTGCATGGCACCCAGGACACCATCGCCGCGGGCTTCACCAAGTACACCTTCAACTACCCCACCGGTAGCGGTGTCTTCGCCTGGCAGATCACCCCGCGCGGCAATTTCGTACTGCGCACCAGAGTCGGTGTGCTGCGGCGCCAGGCCCGGCCGTGGTACCCGCTGTGGGACATCTATATGGGTCTGCCGCACCGCAAGCTGCATCCGTACCTCGAAGTAAGCAACACGGCGAACACCTCATACCAGTCCGTCCCCGGCGTGGCGATGCCCGGCCGCACCATCGTCGGCGGCGTGGAACTGGTGATCCGCAAGCGCTGAGTGGCATAAGGCTTTGCCTTGTGCATCCGAGCGCAGCTCGGACTTTTTGCGACGCATCGATCACCTTCTGCCGACCAGGCGGCGAAGTCGATCGCGCCAGGCATAGCGCAAGATCGTGTGGCGGTTCATGCCTTGTAGCGTCCAGCCGTCCGGTCCATGTTCCGCCGCACTCTCCCGCCGGAAGAATGCCGTGCGAACCGCCACTTCCTCCAGCACCACGGATGATTCCTGTTCCAGAAAATGAAACAGTTCGTAGACCGAGGGAATCTGGATGTCGTCAACTGCCAGCCAGGCGAGCCAGAAGAAATAGTGGCATTCGCACGTTGGCGCTCGGCGTGCTCCTCGGAGCGCATGCGCTGGACATCAGGCGGCGACAGTTCGGATATCGAAGACCGCCGCGGCGAAGGCGGCGGCGGTTCCAATTTCGGCGGATTCAACGGCATGCATCTCGGCATCGGCGGCACGCTGGTGCTGATTGTGCTGAGTTTTTTGTTCCGAACCAACCTCTTTTCCGTGTTGGGCGGCGGCGGGACTGCCGCTCCCTCGGCCGCCGTAAGGCCTTTATCGAACCCGGATGCCGACCCCGCGGAGAAGCGTGAAGTCGAATTCGTCACCTTCGTGATCAACGACGTGCAGCACACCTGGGAGCAACTACTTCCCAAGGCAGGCACGCCTTACCGGCACACCAAGCTCGTGCTCTTCCGCGACCTCACACAATCCGGCTGCGGCACAGCGCAAACCGCAACTGGACCGTTTTATTGCCCCGAGGATGAGAAGGTCTACATCGACCTGGGATTCTTTCAGGAGTTGCGCGACCGGTTCGGAGCTCCGGGCGAGTTCGCGCAGGCCTACGTGCTGGCCCACGAAGTAGGTCACCACGTGCAGAAACTGCTCGGGATCGAGGCCAAGATGCACCGGCTCTCGCGCGGCGATCCGGCGCAGGCGAATCCGCTTTCGGTCCGGCTGGAACTGCAGGCGGATTGCTTCGCGGGCGTGTGGGGCCACGCCACCGAACAGCGCAAGATCATCGACGATGCGGATGTCGCGGCCGGACTGCGCGCTGCAGCGTCGGTCGGCGACGACCGTTTGCAGCGCATGGCGACCGGGCACGTCAGCCCGGAGAGTTTCACGCATGGCAGTTCGGCACAGCGGACCGAGTGGTTCCGCCGCGGGCTGCAGTCTGGCGATATCTCGACCTGCGACACTTTCGCTGCCCGGTAGGTGGGCCAAGCGGTTTCTGCATTTCGGTCGAGCCCGAAGGGCGAAAGATAGCCCACGGCGTCAGCCGTTGGGAGCCCACGGCGTCAGCCGTTGGGAGCCCACGGCGTCAGCCGTTGGGAGCCCACGGCGTCAGCCGTTGGGAGCCCACGGCGTCAGCCGTGCGGAATGGAGGCGTGGCAACTGCTCTGACGGGTGTTTTTGGGATCGACAACAGGGCCGCTTCTTAGTGCAGGCTTCGCCTTACCGGCTGCCCGCTGCCGGCCTCACCGCCGCGCGCCCTGAGGCTGACTTTGACCGGAGTGTTCGCCGGGAGAACCATGTCCTCTCCTCGTGCGATGAAGGTCGAGTATACGCTGAATCCTGCGCCGGTGAAAGCCATACCCGAAGCCAAGGTACGGGAGGTCTGGGCCAACAGCGTGCCAATCCACCCGAGTCCCACGGCCCCCGATTCGGCGCGCCCTGCTATGTCTTGATCGGGCACACCTTGGGCATTATAGTCCTGATGAAACGACAGGCCGCTGACAGCTATCGCAATGGCTGGGAAAATGAACCGCGTCTTAGGGCTCCTGGCGCGCGCGGCCCCTTCCGAGTCGAGCGCCAGGTGGGCATCAACGTTCGCCTCCACACCCTCCAGGTAGCCTTGGATGCCTTGCACGGTGCCCGCCGGCAGCTTGATCTGGCGGAACACAAACAGCACCTTCCCGTTGCGGTGAAAGCGGCGAGCGGGTTGCGCCGCCACGACATCCCCGAGGAGCCGGCTGCCTTCCGGAATCAGCAGGCCATGATCGGCCGAGAATACGGGTCGGGTCACGACCGCTTCCACGCGCGCTCCTCTTCGGGCCGTCGCGGAACTGATCTCCGTGAGCAGGCGCGCGTAAACCTCCTGAGCCTCGCCTGCGGCAACGGCAAGGCAATCGGTTCGCGCTTCGACGGGTCTTGGCGCCGCGGTCAGCGGTTCCTGTAATACGCCGCTGAAAAGCGTCCCCGCCGGCCAGGCTTGCCGGTGATAGGGAAGCATACCGAACAGAGTGGATTTCAGCCGGCTCAGCTTGCCCGGCGCGGTGAAGGCGCGAATCGCTGCCTGGTCCATTTCTTTGAACCCGTCTCGTGTGCCTGTGAGGGCTGAGTTGTGCCCTTCCGCCTTCTTCCGTGGCGTCGCGATACGCAGGGTGTGTGCCGTGCCGCGCGAGGGGGAAGTGCGCAGCGGCAGCCGCGAACCGTCGCTCAGCACCAACGCGTCAAACTGCGCACGAACTTCTCGCGGCGGTGTGAAGTTGCCATTCAGAATCGCCGTGAGGCGGCGGCGCGCGGGCACCCCGCCGATTTCAGCAATGTGGCCTTCCACTACGCTTCCGGCCGGAAGCGCCACCCGATCGAAAACGTAAATCGGTTCCACCAGCCGTCCCTGGATCGGTTCGCCCACACGCTTGATGGCGACACGCCGTTCCAGTGCCACACGAAGCGGTACGCCAGCGGGAACCGTAGTCCCAGGCTGAGCGCCTGGAGCCACGGGAGTCTTCTGTGCCAGACATGCCACGGCAATTGTCAACCAGACGATGCATCCACGCATCAGTGATTTCTTCCAGTCCGTAGTGTTGCGCATATGGGCCTACAGGTCTTCAGTCTGCCGAAAAGAGTTATCCAACGTAAATGCACCGAAACCCCATGCACCTGGTGGTCGGCGCGGTCAGGAACTTAGTGCGCCCGGTCGGCGGACAGCGGGTCAATCTCCTGCTTCGCTATCGCAACGAAATTCTGAAACGGGCAGTCGAAGGTCGTATTGCGGACACTACAACCGGGGATGAAAATCGGGGCCTTGGCCGGTGGCGTATTGAGCGTCAGGGCGGTGCGATTGCGCAACTGGTCCAAAGTCTGCGCGATGTAAGAGGCCCGGACGATGAACTCCCCGGTGCTCTGCGACTGGCGAAGTTCGAACACCAGGGCGCCGCCCGGAGCACAGTAGTTTGCCTGGTAACCCGGCAGCATCCAGTCAAGATGGAACAGGCCGGCGAGTCCGGTGACATTGACGTCCGAAGCGACCAGCATGATCACCTTGCTCGACGGATTTCCCAGTGCGCCCGTCATCGCATTCCCGGTGGCTGCCTGAACCATGGAGCGCACCACGTGCGAGGCCAGATTGGAACTTTGCACGCCGGCCAGATAGGGCGTGCGGAACTCCAGATCGAAGGCCAGAGTGATGAATCGCGAGGTCTGGCTGACGCCGCCGACCGTCAACTGGCCCCAACCGACGTCTGAAGCCGGCAGCCCTTCCGCGTACTCCATGACGAAGGGATCGATAGTATTCGCAACCGTGATCAGGCCTCCGAGGTTGACCGGCATACCGGGCGCTCCGGCGGTAACGTCGATGGGAATCGTGGTGACGTCGCCCGTACCCGCCGGGGTTCCGGGCACCGGAGTCTGGCTGGCGGGGTAGTTGAACAAAACCGAGCGCGTGAGGGCCAGCTCCGCGGCATAGGCGGAGGCCAACGACTGCGGATTGCCGCCGAGACGTCCCATCACGGCCGCGATCGCCATTTGCTGATCGAGCCGCGCGACGCCCGCACCCACCGGATCGAACAGCGGGTCGCTGTCCATTGGGCTGTAGGAAGTGACGTTTACGCCGGCCGTCGGAAGCATGCCGGCCGCGAAGGCCTGCGCGGTGGCCACGGTTCGTTGCAGCACGTTGGCCCGGAAATAAACAAATGCGGCGTCGGCCAGGTCGTTGCCGGTCAGCAGTCCCTCCTTTGTGAGCCAGAGACGGTAGTAGCTGCCGAGGATGGTCTCAAGCGTGGCGCCGTTGTCGGTCAGGATGCCCGGCGCAACGCTGAACACCGGGAATGGCCGCACGGAGTAACTGTTCAGATAGCTGTTGGACGCAACGGGAGATCGCACACTGTGACGGCCGAAGATGATCACCTGCTTGAGTTGGGTATCATCGACGGGCTGAGCTGTGACAAAGGAAACGCAGAACAGAGCTAAGGTGACGGGCCGTAGGAAATGAATTTTCATATTTCACCAAGTG